>JALYUH010000156.1 GCA_030853985.1 Bacteroidota bacterium
CCCATGTAGAGGTCCACGGACCCCCAGTACTGCTCGGCTTCCTCCGAGACGAAGCGGGCTTCGTTGGTGGGGTCCATGTAGCGGAGGTAGTACCACGACGAGCCCGCCCAGCCGGGCATGGTGCTCAGCTCGTAGGGGTATTTGTCGCGGTAGAGCCAGTTGGCGGCACGGCCGAGGGGCGGCTCGCCGGTTTCGGTGGGCTTGTACTCGTCGATTTCGGGCAGGACGAGGGGCAGGTCGCTTTCGGCGATGCCGTAGGCGGTGCCGTCCTTATAGTAAATCGGAATGGGCTCGCCCCAGTAGCGCTGGCGGCCGAAAATGGCGTCGCGCTGGCGGAAATTCACCTTGCCTTTGCCCAGGCCCTTTTCTTCGAGAAAGGCGATGAGCTTGGGCGTGGCTTCTTTATAGGTGAGGCCGTTGATGATGCCGGAATTGACGTAGCGGCCTTCCTTGGTGGGGTCGGCCTGCTGGTCGAGGCCCTGCTGGGCATCCGAAATGGCGGGGATGGGCAGGCCAAAATGCGTGGCAAAAAGCCAGTCGCGCTGGTCGCCGCTGGGCACGGCCATCACGGCGCCGGTGCCGTAGCCGGCCAGCACATAGTCGGCCAGCCAGATGGGTAGAGGCTCGTTGTTCACCGGGTTCAGGGCGTAAGCGCCCGTGAACACGCCGGACACGGCCTTCACGTCGGTCATGCGGTCGCGCTCGGAGCGGCGCTTGGTGGCGGCGATGTACTCGTCCACGGCGGCGCGTTGGGCAGGCGTAGTGATGACATCGACTAGCTCATGCTCGGGAGCCAACACCAGGAACGTGGCCCCGTAAATGGTGTCAACCCGCGTCGTGTAGACCTTAATGACATGGCCCGATACCGCTCCGGGAGTCGTATTGCCCGGTACCGGTGCGGTATCAGCCGGTACCGGTGCGGTATTGCCCGGTAGCTGTCCGCTATTGCCCGGTAGCCGTCCGCTATCAGCCGGTACCTGTCCGCTATTGCCCGGTAGCCGTCCGCTATCAGCCGGTGCCTGCCCGCTTGTGCCCGGTAGCTGTCCGCTTTCAGCCGGTGCGGCCAGCACTGGGAAGGTCACTTCGGCTCCGATGCTCTTGCCAATCCAGTTGCGCTGCATTTCCTTCACGGCATCGGGCCAGTCGAGCTGGTCGAGGCCGGCCAGCAGGCGGTCGGCGTAGGCGGTGATGCGCAGGTTCCACTGGGGCATGAGGCGGCGCTCGACGGGGAATCCTCCCCGCTCGCTCAGGCCGTCCTTCACTTCATCGTTACTCAGCACCGTGCCCAGGCCGGGGCACCAGTTCACGGAGGTATCCTGCTGGTAGGCGAGGCGATAGGGGAGCACGGCGGCCAGCTTTTGCTTTTCGCTGAACAGCTGCCACTGCCCGGCCGAGAAGCTCAGGCGGTCGTCCTCGTCGCCGGCGGCGCGGATGCCGTCGCTGCCGCTTTCCTTGAACCGGGCGGTGAGGTCGGTGAGCGGCTCGGCCTTATTCGTGTCGAGGTTGTACCAGGAGTTGAACAGCTTGAGGAAAATCCACTGCGTCCACTTATAATAGGAGGCATCGGAGGTGCGCACTTCGCGGCTCCAGTCGTAGCTGAAACCGAGGCTGCTGAGCTGCTGCACGTAGGTTTCAATGTTCTGCTCGGTGGTGAGCGCCGGGTGCTGGCCGGTTTGGATGGCGTACTGCTCGGCGGGCAGGCCAAACGAGTCGAAGCCCATGGGATGCAGCACGTTGAAGCCGCGCAGGCGCTTGTAGCGCGTCACGATGTCGGAGGCAATGTAGCCCAGCGGGTGCCCTACGTGCAGGCCCGCCCCGGAGGGGTAGGGGAACATATCGAGCACGTAGTATTTGGGCTTGGCCGAGTGGTTGTGGGCCTGGAACGTGTGGTGCTGTTTCCAGTGGGCCTGCCACTTCTTTTCAATCTCTTCGGGGCGGTATGCGGGCATCGGGCGCGGAGTTTATTCCGGGCAAAGGTAGGAGGTAGGAGAAAGTAGCGCATAGTAGCGCGAACTTTGTAGTTCGCGTCCCCGCGCCGGTTCAACGATTGTTGCAGCGTAGCGCGGGGACGCGGACTACAAAGTCCGCGCTACATGGCCCGCATCCCCAAAGAATTAGTTGACCAGATTATCCAGACCGCCGACATCGTGGAAGTCGTTGGCGACTTTGTGCAGCTCAAGCGCAAGGGTCAGAACCTGTGGGCGCCGTGCCCGTTCCACAACGAAAAGTCGCCGTCATTTTCGGTGAACCCGGCCAAGAGCCTGTACAAGTGCTTCGGCTGCGGCAAGGCCGGCGGCGTGGTGCAGTTTGTGATGGACGTGGAAGGCACCAGCTACGTGGAGGCCCTGAAATACCTGGCCAAAAAGTACGCCATCACCATTGAGGAGGAAGAACGCACGCCCCAGCAGCAGCTGGAGCAGAACGAGCGCGACTCCCAGTTCATCGTTTCCGACTTCGCTAAAAACCACTTTCACCGCCTGCTGCTCAACTCCGACGAGGGCATGAGCATTGGTTTTGGCTACCTCAAGGAGCGCGGCCTCAACCTGAGCACCATCCAGACCTTCGAGCTGGGCTACTCGCTCGATAGCTGGGATAATTTGATGAAAGCCGCCGAAACGGCCGGCTATGACAAGAAATACCTCGAAAAAACCGGCCTCACGGTTATCAAAACCGACGACCAGGGCCAGGATACCGGCCGGCGCTACGACCGGTTCCGGGGCCGCGTGATGTTCCCGATTCACAACATCAGCGGCCGGGTGGTGGGCTTCGGGGCGCGCACGCTGAAGCGCGACGACAAGATGGCGAAGTACCTCAACTCGCCCGAGTCGGAAATTTACCATAAGTCCGACGTGCTATACGGTTTATTTCAAGCTAGGCAGGCGATACGGACGCAGGAAGTGTGCTACCTGGTCGAAGGCTACCTTGATGTGCTGTCGCTCTACCAGGGCGGGATTAAGAACGTCGTGGCCTCGTCGGGCACCTCGCTCACCGAGGGCCAGATTCGGCTCATCAAGCGGTATTCCGACAACGTGACGGTGCTGTATGATGGCGACGCGGCCGGCATCAAGGCCTCGTTGCGCGGCACCGATTTGCTGCTCGAAGGCGGCTTGAACGTGCGCGTAGTGCTGTTTCCCGACGGCGACGACCCCGACTCCTACATCCGCAAAGTGGGCGACCAGCGCTTCACCGAGTACATCGAAACCAAAAACCAGGACTTCATCACGTTCAAAACCACGCTCGTCGCCCGCGAGGCGTCCGGCGACCCGGTGAAGAAGGCCGAGGCCATCCGCGACGTGCTGCACAGCATCGCCAAAGTGCCCGATGCCATCAAGCGCCAGGTGTTTTTGCAGCAGACTTCGGCCACGTTCGGCATCGATGAGCAGGTGCTCATCACCGAGTACAACAAGCTGGTGAAAGCCCCCGCGCCCAAACAGGGCGGCCAAAGCGGCAGCTACGGCAACAGCAGCAACCAAAGCGGCGGTGGTAGCGGCGGCGGCACCAACCGTGGCAACTACGGCCAGGGCGCGGGCAGCGCCAACAGCGGCTACCCGCCCAGCGCCAACCCACGCCCCGCCCCGGCCCAGCGGCCGATGACGGACGAGGAAGAGGCCGAAATGCTGATGTACGGCGGGGCCGAAGCCACGGTGGAAATCCTCGGTGCGGGCTCCAGCTTCCAGCCCACTGCTGCCAGGGCCGACGACGACGACCCCACGCCCGACCTGCTGCAGGTGTGCGAGCGCGAGGTACTGCGCCTGCTGGTGCTCTATTCCGGCCGCGAAATCGAGCCCGAGGTGAGCGTGGCCGGCTACCTGCTGGGCCAGCTCGGCGAGAACCCGCTCACCCGGCCGCTCTACGCCGAGATGTGGGAAATTTGCCGGCAGGAACTTCTCGCCGGCCGCTTCCCCGACGCCCGCCTGCTGGCCCAGAACGAGCGCGAAGACATCCGCCAGCT
>JALYUH010000192.1 GCA_030853985.1 Bacteroidota bacterium
GCACCGAGTGGGGCCGCCGCTACGGCTACGGCGAGCGGCCGGGCGCGGCCGAGTTTGGCCGGCGCGTGCCCATCAGCACCTACGAGCAGCTCTACCCCGCGCTGGAAAAGGTGCTGCGCGGCTGCCCCGACGTACTGTGGCCCGGCCGGCCCGAGTGGTTTGCCAAAAGCAGCGGCACCACCAACGCCCGCAGCAAGTTCATCCCCGTTACCAAAGAAGCCTTGTACCAGGGCCACTACCGTGCCGGCCGCGATATGCTGGCCCTAAGCACCTTCCTCTACCCGCAGGAGCGGTTGCTGGCCGGCAAAACCCTTTCGCTGGGCGGGGCTCTCGGCCCCAACCCGTTCCGGCCCGCCGAGCCAGCCGCGCGGGCCGGCGACGTGTCGGCCGTCATCATGGCGCAGCTGCCGGGCTGGGCCGAAGGGCTGCGCACGCCGCCGCTGCCCCTGGCCCTGCTGGAGGAGTGGGAAGAAAAAATCGAGCGCATTGCCCACCACGTGCTGCGCCAGGATGTGCGCGTGCTGGCCGGCGTGCCCACCTGGATGGTGGTGCTGCTACGCCGCGTGGTCGCGCTGGCCGGGGCCGACAATATCATGCAGGTGTGGCCGCAGCTGCGGCTGTTTCTGCACGGGGCGGTGGCGTTTGGGCCGTACCGCGAGCTGTTCGGCCAGCTCATTCCGGATGCGCACATGCGCTACCTCGAAATCTACAATGCCTCGGAGGGCTACCTGGCCTTGCAGGACCAGCCCGACACCGAAGACCTGCTGCTGCTGCTCGACCACGGCATCTACTACGAGTTTTTGCCCGCCGACCAGTGGGCCGCGCCCGCGCCGCGGGCCGTGCCCCTGGCCGAAGTGGAGCTGGGCCGGCCCTACGCCTTGGTTATCAGCACCAACGCCGGGCTGTGGCGCTACGCCGTGGGCGACACCGTGCGCTTTACCTCGCTGGCCCCGTACCGGGTGCGCATCACGGGCCGCACCAAGCACTTCCTCAATGCCTTCGGCGAAGAAGTGGTGATTGAAAACGCCGAAGCCGCCGTGGCTGCCGCCTGCCGGGCCACCCACACGGCGGTGCGCGATTTCACGGCCGCGCCGGTGTGGTTTGCGGCCGGCAACGCGGCCTCGCGCGGGGGCCACGAGTGGGCCGTAGAGTTTGTGGGCCAGGCCGTGCCCGACCTGGCCCGGTTTGCGGCGGTGCTCGATGCCACGCTGGCCGAGCTCAACTCGGATTATGCGGCCAAGCGCCACCGGGGCCTGGCCCTGGCTTCGCCGCGCCTGCACGCCGTGCCGGCCGGCACGTTCGAGGCCTGGCTGGCGCAGCAGGGCAAGCTGGGCGGGCAGCACAAAGTGCCGCGCCTGCTGAACTCGCGCGAGGTGCTGGAAGCCGTGCTGCAAACGGCCGCCGGGCGGGCGCGGTGCAATCGTTAGCCGGGCGCAGACCCGGCTGCTTGGCGGCTGCAAGGACGCATTGAGCCAAGGATTTACGCCGCCGAGAGATTTGTTATAAAAAATGCAATATGAATACGTAATATTGCCGTAATAATTACACCGCTCCAATTACATCCCACCCGCCCTGCATTCTATGTCTTCGACTACTGAAGTTTCGGCCAGCCAGAAATCAGCTTACCAACGGCCTTACAAAACCCGCAGCCAGCGCCGCGAAATTGCCCGTCGCAGGCACGATGCAAATACCGACCGCAAGTTTCTGATTCGGGTGGCGGCAATAGGCGGTGTTTTGCTGTTGCTGGCCGTGGGCTTTGCAATTAGAAACTGGGCCGAAACCGAGGCGGAAGCTCCGGCTGCCGTCGAGGCGCTCCAATAAGCTGATTGACCGGGCTATCGGCTACTCGTCGAGCAGGCCGCCGAACAGGCCGCCCAGTACGCCGCCGCTCTCCTTTTGGGTGTTGCCGCCGGTGGGGGCCAGCGCCTGAATCAGCTTTTTGACGGGCATCGATTGCAGCCATACGCGGCCGGTGCCGCGCAGCGTGGCCAGCACGAGCCCTTCGCCCCCGAATATCATGGATTTGAGGCCGCCGGCCCGGGCCACGCTGAAGTCGATGCCCGGCTCGAAGGCCACCACGCAGCCGGTATCGACGCGCAGCAGCTCATTGTTCAGGCGCTTTTCGATGATGGTGCCGCCGGCGTGGACGAAGGCTTTGCCATCGCCGGTGAGCTTTTGCAGGATGAACCCTTCGCCCCCGAAAAAGCCGGCCCCGAATTTTTGATTGAAGTGCAGGCTGATTTTGGTGCCCCGTGCGGCGGCCAGAAACCCGTCCTTCTGCACGATGAGGCCGGCGGGCATTTCGCGCAAATCGACCGCGATGATGGTGCCGGGGTAGGGAGCCGAAAAGGCCACCTTGCTTTTGCCATGGCTGCCCCGGTGCGTGAAGTGCGTGAGAAACAGCGACTCACCGGTAATCAGGCGGGTGCCGGCCGAAAACAGCTTGCCCATAAAGCCCTGCGTGGGCTCGGAGCCGTCGCCCATCTTGGTTTCGAAAGCAATGGCCTCTTCCATGTACACCATGGCGCCCGCCTCGGCAATCACGGTTTCGTTGGGGTCGAGCTCAATTTCGAGCACCTGAATGTCGGAGCCCAGAATGCGGTAGTCAACGTCGTGCGAGGTCATGGCGGAAGCCGGTGAGCAGGGTGGTGCGGCCAAAGATATAGCCAGCCGGCTAGCCCGGCGGGTTGAGGGCGGGCGCAATACAATATTTTTGGGCAAATGCGTTGGGTGATTATCTTGCAACTAACTTTATAGTTCACCCGCTTTTCCTTCCGCTTATGGCTCGGCTCCGACTCTTATGGCTGCTTACGTTCAGTACCTTGCTCGGAAGTTGTGCGGGCTCGCGCTTCGCCACTGCCCCGCCCGCCTGGGCCTTTTGGAAGCACAACCGCTTCGACCACAACGGCCGTGAAACCGGCCGCTGG
>JALYUH010000209.1 GCA_030853985.1 Bacteroidota bacterium
CCCCAGGCCAGGCCCACCGAGCCCAACAGCAGTCCGCCCAAAATAACCCACATGTAGGGTTTGAGGGCCAGGAAGGACCGCCGGTCATCGGGGTAATGAACGGATTTTTCGGCGGCGGTAAAATGCGGAATCATGGGAGCAAAAATGGAGCAGGCAGTAACGGCAACCTGGATTTCCCCGTGGGCCGGCCAGTTCGGAAAGAACCGCAGCTGGCCGGCTGGTTAGCTTCAGCAACCGTGAAAAACGTAGTTGTTCGGAGCAGGCTACTTGCCGGCGTTAGCATCGGCGGTAGCTGGATTCTCCCGCAGGGCTTTCACCATGTCGGCCCCCATTGCCTCGCTCGAAATGCCGTAGCCGTTCACCAGCGTGCCCTTCACGGCGTGCTTCGTGGAGGAAATAGCATACACCACCGCCTCATCGCCGGGGTCCGATTGGCCCTCAAAACGGTAGTGCCGGTCCACCTGAAACTCGTCTGGGGACAGCTTCATGGCATTGCCGTGGCAAATCAGGCAGTTGTCCTGCAAGTTAAAATCAACGGTGTAGCCTTCTGCTTTCAGGTGGTTCAACACCTCTGAAACGGTGGTCATGGTGTTCATAGCACGTGCGAAAAAAGGAATAGTGTAGGACTGAAAGCAGCGCGAGCCGCTGAGCACGCATTGCGCGTCCTGCTGCTGGCCGGCATGCCAATAGTACGCCTTTTACAGTACCGAAAGCCCGCCATTGGCGCGGGCCCAAGCAATTTTAGCCTGGAACATCTCGCCCATTTTCAGGGCCCGCACTTTCATTTCGGCGGCATTCTCGCCCTCGAACATGGCATCTACGGTTTGGCCGAACAGGGCCAGCCAGCGCGTAAAATGTGCCTTTTCGATGGGCAGATACATGTGCTTGGCCCCAGGGTTGCCGCGGTAGCCGGCGGCCTGGCCGAGCAGGGCAGCGGTCCAGAAGCGCGTCATGGTATCGAGGTGCGTGGGCCAGTGGCCGTCGGGAATACGGGAGGCGAATACCGGGCCCAGTAGCTCATCCTGGCGCACCAGCGCGTAAAAGGCATCAATCAGCCGGCGGATATCGTCCTGCTCGCGGATGTCGGTTTTCTCGGAAATTTCCATGCGAGATAGATGCGGTAAGTGCGCCGGGGCTAGCTGGCGGGTACCGAAATAGCAGTGAATAAGTAGTACGCGCCCCAGCCCATAAACGCCAGAATACTGGCCCACACCCAGGCCGGCACGCCCTGCGGCGTTTCGGAGGCCACAATGACGAAAGAATCGGTCCGCTCGCTGCCGTAGGCCGATACGGTGATGGGGACAGTGTCGGAAACGATGTCATGGTCGCTCAGGCCCAGCACGGTGATGGCGGGGCCGTTGCGTACCACGAACGGAATGCGCTGCACGCCCTCCACGCCGCTGGAGGAGCGCGCCACCACGCGCAGCTCGTGGGGGCCGTCCACCATTTTGGTGGTGTCGAGGTCGATTTTGACCGGCGGCGCGTAGCGGGCAAACGGCACGGAGTTGTCGTCGAGGAACAGCAGCACCTGCTGCGAGTCATCAGAAGTAGGCATGAGGTGGGCTTAGCGGAAGGTGAGCTGCTCGCGCCGCGCCTGGTTACGGCGGTTATCGGGCCGCAGCAGGTAGCGGAAGAACAGGATAAAAGTGACCGCAACCACGGCAATGGAGCCGTAGAGCATCACGTAATCGAACGGCCCGCCCGGCCCCACGCCGTGCGTGATGTTGGCAAACCCTTTGGGCTGGTT
Source organism: Bacteroidota bacterium (assembly GCA_030853985.1). GTDB lineage: Bacteria > Bacteroidota > Bacteroidia > Cytophagales > Hymenobacteraceae > Hymenobacter. The sequence goes on from JALYUH010000209.1 coordinate 1,748, forward strand.
TTTCTCGCAGACCGGGCAGGCCAGGGCGGGCAGCGTGAGGAATAGGGTAGCGAGAAGGGTTAGGAGGCGCGTTTTCATGAGGGTGGGAATTGGTGGATGGGTTCTGGCGTTCGCCTCACCCCCCGGCCCCCTTTCCGAAAAGGAGAGGGGGAGCTAGTCAGTAGTTCGATTGCAGTCAAAAGACAACAGATTAAATACTAGAGCTAAAACTAGTCCCCCCTCTCCTTTTCGGAGAGGGGGCTAGGAGGTGAGGCGCACGCGGGGTGAGGCTCCTACAAAGCCGGCCCCGGCTTCACCATAGCCCGGAGCTTCTGCACAAACTCCGCCGTAACGGGCTTGCCGGTGTTACCCCAGCTGTTGCGCTCGTGGGTGACGATGGCCGCGATTTCCGCGTCGGTGAGCTTGTCGGCGAAAGCGGGCATGACGGCGTATTCCGGGCGCGGGTTGTAGCCTTGCAGCACGATGTTAACCATGAGCGTCGCATCGGCGTTGTTGGCTACCGGGCTGCCTTTCAGGGGTGGGAAAGCACCTTTCAGGCCCTCGCCGCTGGCCTGGTGGCATGGCTGACAGTTGGTAGTGTACAGAGCAGCCCCGTCTAGGGCGGGAGTGGCGGCGAGGTCGGGGGCCAGGCCGGTGGCCACGGCGGTTTTGGGTGGCGATACGTTCAGGAAAGCGGGCGCGGTTTCGCCGGTGGGCAGCTCGGCCTGCTTCAACGACATGAGGTAGGCCACCAGCTGCTGGGCGCGGCGCGTGGGCACGATGGTGTGACTGCCCGGCTCGCGGTAGCCCGCCGGAATGCGCACGGCCAACCCCGCCGGGGTGCCGGCCACGCTGTCCTCAAACAGCCACGGGAAGGCCGGCATGATGGATTCCTTCACCACGGCGCGGGGCTGGTAGAGGTGAATGAGGTGCCAAAGGTCGCTCGGCTGGCGCTCGCCTACTTCGGTGAGGTCGGGGCCGGTGCGCTCCGAACCGAGCACGGACGGCGTGGCGCGCCACACGTCGAGGCGCTTGCGCCAGGCGTAGTCGGCGGGCAGGCCGGGTCGGCCGCCCCACATTTTGTCCATGTCGATGTTGCGTACCTGTTGGGTGTGGCAGGCCACGCAGCCCTCGCCGATGAACACGCGCAGGCCCGCCTGCTGCTCCGGCGTGAGGGCCACGGCGGTGGGCAGCGGGGCATTTTCGGCCTGAATGCGGGCCGCCGGCTGCACGGCGATAACCATGCTCAACCCCAGGAAACCCACGAATACGGTGGCCGCAAACAGGCGATGGTTTTTATACAGACTCCAGGATTGCATGCGCTTGGACTTGAGGTTCAGGAATGATAATGGGCGTTGACGGAGCCGCTTTGCCCAGCAGCATATCGACCAGATTATAGAGGAAGACGAAGTGGGCCAGCAGCATAAACGTGCCGCCAATGGCCCGCCACAGCCAGTAAGGCGCCATCAGCACCACCGATTTCAGGAAGGGCTCGCCGGCCATCCAGCTCTGCCCTTTGAGGGTGCCGCCAATCATCAGGGCCATGCTATAGGCCAGCAGGCCGATGAGGGCGAACCAGAAATGCACGCCCACCAGGCTCTGCCGGGGCTCGCGCCCGCGCAGCTTGGGCACCAGCGTGTAGATGCAGCCCCAGAGCATGAACGCCACGATGCCGTACATGGTGAGGTGCGAGTGGGCCACGTTGAAATCGGTGAAGTGCCACACCAAATTGGTGTAGCGAAAAGCCTGCAGCGAGCCCTGAAACGAGCCCGTGAAGTAGAATAGCACGCCAATGAGCATGAACGGCAGCGAGTAGGAATCGCCCACGCGCTTGCGATTGCCCCGGAAAGTCATCAGGAAATTGATGGTGCCGGCCAGCACCGGAATCACCATGCCCACGCTGAACACGATGGCCACCGTTTGCAGCCACCACGGTAAGGGGCTGAAAATGAAGTGATGCGTGCCAATCAGGGAGTAAAAAAGCAGCTGCGTCCAGAAGGCCAGCA
>JALYUH010000214.1 GCA_030853985.1 Bacteroidota bacterium
AAAAATGAGGAATGAGGAATTATTCACTTGGCTATTCGTCATTTTTCATTCCTCATTCTTCATTAAAGCGTAGCGCCATGCTCAATTTCCAGCAAATATTTTCCGTCACGCTCACGCTCTTTGCCGTGATTGACATCATCGGCTCCATCCCGATTATCATTCAAATCCGGCAGCGCGAGGGGCAGATTAAAGCCGAGCTGGCCACCTTCGTGGCGGGCTGCCTCATGGTGGCGTTTCTGTTTCTGGGCCAGAGCATTCTGCGCCTGTTCGGGGTCGATAACGAGAGCTTTGCGCTGGCCGGTGCGGTCATCATCTTCCTCATCGGACTTGAGATGATACTCGGCATCCAGCTGTTTCATTCCGACCTCACGGCCAGCACTGGCTCCATTGTGCCGTTGGCGTTTCCGCTCATCACCGGCGCGGGCACCATGACCACGCTGCTCTCGCTGCGGGCCGCCTACACCCTGCCCAACATCCTGGTCGGCATCCTGCTTAACCTCGTGTTCGTCTACGCCGTGCTCAAAACCAGCCCCTGGATTGAGCGCAAGCTCGGTAAGGCCGGCGAAGACGTGCTGCGCCGCGTGTTCGGCGTGATTCTGCTGGCCATCGCCATCAAGCTGTTCAAAGCTAATTTTTAATAACGGAGCTTGGGGACTTGGGGGCTTGGTTTAATCACTAAGCCCCCAAGCTCCCAAGTTTCCAAGCTCCCAAGTTCCCAAGTTCCCACCAAATGATTCACCTGTTCACCGATGGCTCGGCGCGCGGCAACCCGGGGCCGGGTGGCTACGGGGCCATTCTGCGCTACGGCCCCCACGAAAAGGAGCTCACCCAAGGCTTCCGCCACACCACCAACAACCGCATGGAACTGCTGGCCGTCATCGTCGGCCTCGAAGCCGTGACCCGGCCCGAGCTGCCCATCCGCGTCGTCTCCGACTCCAAATACGTAGTCGATGCCGTGGAGAAAAAGTGGGTTTTCGGCTGGGCCGCCAAAGCCGATTTCGGCAAGAAAGCCAATGAGGACCTGTGGCGGCGCTTCCTGCGCATCTACAAGCAGCGCAACGTCAGCTTCCACTGGATAAAGGGCCACGCCGGCCACGCCGAAAACGAGCGCTGCGACGTGCTGGCCGTGCAAAGCGCGCTGGGCAAGGGGTTGGTGGTTGATGAAGGGTACGAGGCGTTGAAGTAAGATTTACGGTTCTCCATTCTTCGTTTCCAACACATAAGCCGAATCAAATGCCTTTCAGTGAAGCGTACTTGCGGCGTATTGTCCATAACGAGGTAGTAGGTGATTTCCCGCCCTTTACCCTTGGTAGCATTGCCAAAATAGAGAATTATATCCGCAAAATTCTGGCTCGTTTATCCAGTATTTCCAACCTCCGGGTTGAAGCTGAATTCGCTCATTACGGTAGTGGCTTTGCTTCTTTTGTTGAAGTAAGAATCGCCAAAAAAGCGGGGGCAGCTAGTAATACTTTGGGCCAGGACCAGCGCGTAGCTGTTGAAACAAATGGCCTGACACTTTACATCTCCCGGCTCGTTCCCTACTGGTTTTATGGCGGCAGCACCTGGTCGGAAACGCACGAAGATGGTAGCTATACAGGCGGCAGTTCCATATGGCTGCAACCCGAAAGCCAAAGCAGCATCAACCAGTCGGTTTGGCAGCTTGAGAGGAAGCTGATAGAAGCGGTGTTGCAGGAATTCCGCTACGGCCTGCTCACCGTTGAAGAGCTCATTCAACCTGCGCCAACTGCTATTTCTATAACAACCGAGTTGGCAGATAAGCCTTATAAAGTATTCGACTGTTTCTTTTATTGGCAGGACTGAAGTAGAATAAAGCCATGCCCAACGACTACTTCCAGTTTCAGCAGTTTCGCATCGAGCAAAGCGCCTGCGCCATGAAGGTGAGCACCGACGCCTGCCTGCTGGGCGCGGCCGCCGACCTCACCCACGCCACCCGCCTGCTCGACATTGGCACCGGCACCGGCCTGCTGGCCCTCATGGCCGCCCAGCGCCACCCCACCGCCACCATCGAAGCGGTGGAGATTGACGCGGCGGCGGCGGCCCAGGCGGCTACCAATGCGGCGGCCAGCCCCTGGGCCGGGCGCATGGCCGTACGGGCAATTAGTTTGGCTGATTATGCCGCCACGCAGCCCGCGCCGTTTAGCCACATCATCTGCAACCCGCCGTTCTTCCGGCAGTCGCTGCGCTCGCCCGATGCCGCGCGCACCACCGCCCGCCACGAGGCGGCCGACACGCTTTCCTTTGCCGCATTAGCGGCTTTTGCGGCGGAGTTTCTGGCGCCCACGGGCTTGCTCACCGTGCTGCTGCCGCCCGTCGAAATGCGCGCATTTGAGCAGGTCATCGACGCGGCCGGGTTGCGAGCGGCCACGCGGCTGGTGGTGCGGCACCGGCCCGGCAGCAAGGCGCTACGCCACATCACCGGGTTTCGGCGCAACGGGGCGGTGGTGCAGGAAACAGAAACAACCATTCGGACAATGGCGAACGATGCCGAGTATTCGCCGGCGTTTCGGGCGCTGCTGAGCGGGTTTTATCTGGCGCTGTAAGGTTGCGTGGATGCTACGAGTCCGCGCGTGGAGGGAAATAGGCCGGGAATGGTTCGAACGCGTGGACTCGCAGCGTCCACGGCACTTTACACCAACCCGGCCAGCAGCCCCAGCTTCTCGCGATGCAGGCTATCGAGCAAATCCGCTTCCAGCGTGCCGAACTCGGCAGCCTGGTAATGCCGCTGCACGCGCCCGCCCACCAGCACCGAGATTTCATCACTCGTTTCGGTGAGCGCGCCCAGGATGTGCGAGGTGAGCAGAATGCCGGTGCCCCGGTCGCGCAGGCGCTTCAGGATTTCTTTCAGTAACAGGTTGGCTTCGAGGTCGAGGCCATTGAAAGGCTCATCTAAAATCAAATAATCAAGCCGCTGCACCAGCAGCGCAAACAGGGCCAGCTTCTTGCGCATACCCGCCGAGTACTCGTCGGCGTATTGGTCGAGGGGCAGTTCCAGCAGTTGGTTCCAGCCGGTAAAATCGACTATCGGCCGGCCCCGCGCCTGCAGGCAAAACTCCAGGTATTCGCGCCCAGTAAGGCGCGGGTAAAAGTATGGCTCGTAGGGCAGCAGGCCGGTATGCTCGCGCACCGCCATGCCAGCCGTGTCGCGCACGACACCGCCAAAATCGTTTTCCAGCCCATAGAGGCAGTTAATCAGCGTGGTTTTGCCCGCTCCATTGGCTCCTACCAGGCCGTGAATGGTGCCCGGCAACAGGTTCAGGCTCACGTCGTGCAACACCACGTGCGCGCCATAGGCCTTGCGCAAATTCAGAATTTCCAACATATTGTAAATCAATTTATTGCTAAGCGTTGGCGTTAGAATCTACTTCATCCTTCCAACTTCTAACTCCCGCTCCCCCAGCACCGCTCGCAGCCGCCGCTGGCTTTGCCAGATGAGCCCGCCCACCGCCACCAGCAGCAGCACCGGATACACCGGATGCGCAAAAAGCGTGAGCGCCACGCCCACTACCAGCGCCTGCGTGGTACGGATGTGCATGGCGGTGGGATAAAAGGCGTACTTCGTGAGCATCAGCAGCGCCACCAGCCCCAGCCAGCCTACCGCCACCGCCACCGTGCCGCCCACACCCGCCGGCCCCGCCGCCAGCAGCCAGAAAAACGGCCCGGCCGTGAGCGCCGCGTAGCCCACGCCCAGCCCCAGCCGCCGCCTTATAAACTGCCGCGGCGTGCGGGCCGCCAGCACCAACATGGTCGCGGGCTCGGGGGTGCCGTAGCAGGCCAGCA
>JALYUH010000285.1 GCA_030853985.1 Bacteroidota bacterium
GGGCTAGCCAAACAGCGCAGGGACGCGGACTACAAAGTCCGCGCTACAGTTGGTCGCGCTAGCTTTGCGTCCACTACATTCAATTTGCTCGGCCGTCATCAAGGTCGTTTTCCCCAAGGCATGTTCAATCTTACCCCCACCGTTCGCAACCTGCTGATTGCGAACGTGCTTTTTCTGGTTGCCCAAATGAGTCTGCTGCCGCTGCTCACGCAAGTCGGTAGCCTGTACCCCATTGGCTCGCCCTACTTTTTCCCGTGGCAATTCTTTACCTACATGTTTCTGCATGCGGGCTGGGGGCATTTGATTTCCAATATGTTCGGCCTGATTTCGTTCGGGCCACTGCTGGAGCAGCGCTGGGGGGCCACGCGCTTTCTCACCTTCTGGCTGATTTGCGGGGTGGGCGCGGGCTTGCTCTACGAGGGCGTGCGCGGCTATGAACTGCACAAGATGGAAGTGTCGCGGCAGGAGTTTCACCAGTCGCCCACGGGTGGCGAGTTTGCTAACTTCTTCCGCTCGTACTTCCCCGAAGCTACCGGCTACGAAACGCTAGCCGGCGCGCTGGAGCGTAATCCTCAAAACCGCGAATACGTCGACGCCGCCACCCAGGCCGTGGACGGAGCCGTAACCGAAACCATCAATTCGCGCAGCGGCGGCATGCTCGGCGCCTCCGGCGCGCTGTTCGGCATTCTGTTCGCCTTCGCCTACCTGTTTCCCAATACCGAGCTGATGCTCCTGTTCTTTCCATTTCCCATCAAGGCCAAGTATTTTGTGCTGCTGTATGGGCTCTATGAGCTGTATAGCGGCGTGCACCGCACGCCGGGCGACAACGTGGCCCACTTTGCCCACCTCGGCGGACTGGTCATTGGCTTCTTCGTGGTGCGGTACTGGGAGAGCCGCCGCGAACGGTTTTACTAGTCGTTGGTTTAACAGGGAGCGGGCGCGTTGTGCCGGCCATCATTATCCGTTTATTCCCCGCGCTTCATGAGCATTGTGCAAGACATCCGCTCCACTTTCAACCGCCGCGACAACGCCCTGATGCAGCTCATCTGGCTGAACGTGCTGGTCTTTGCCAGCCTCATTCTGCTGAAGTTCATCCTCAAGTTCAGCAGCGCCATCGGCTACTACCCCACGGTGATGACGCAGGTGCAGATTTCGTCGGCCCTGCCGGTGCTGCTGCGCCACCCCTGGACGCTGCTCACCTACGCCTTCACCCACGAGGAGTTCTTTCACATTCTCTTCAACATGCTGAACCTGTACTGGTTCGGCCAATTGGTGCGCGAGTACCTCGGCGACCGCCGGCTGGTGAGCATCTACATTCTGGGGGCGCTGGCCGGGGCCGTTTTGTTCCTGCTAACCTACAACTTCGTGCCCGCGTTTCAGGAGGGCCTGGGCACGCCCATGGTGGGCGCTTCGGCGGCCGTCACGGCCATTATCGTGGCGGGAGCTACGCTGCTGCCCGATTTCACGTTCTCGCTCATCCTCATCGGCCCGGTCAAAATCAAGTGGATTGCGGCCGTGGTGGTGCTCATTTCGCTGGCCGGCGTGAATGGCGGCAACCCCGGCGGCGAAATTGCGCACCTCGGTGGGGCGTTGCTGGGCTTTGTGTTCATCCGGCAGCTACAGGCCGGGCGCGATTTGGGCCGGCCGGTGCAGGCCGTGGGCAACTGGTTCAGGCACCTCACCAGCCGCCAGCCCTCCATGCGCGCGAGCCGCAGCGAGCGCCGGCCCGAACCGGTGGCGGCCTCGGTCGCGAACACGGCTAAAAAGCCAGTCCCCGGCCAGCCCTTGCAGGACGAAATCGATACGATTCTGGACAAGATTTCGCGCTCCGGCTACGAGAGCCTCAGCAAAGACGAAAAGCAGAAGCTATTCCGGGCCAGCCAACAGTAGCGGGCGCAGGCTAGTTACGCAGCCATTGCTTAGCCAGCTCCACGTCCTTAAACAGTCGGATTTCAAGCTGATTACCTACCCGCGTCACCATTTCTTCGGCCGAGGCCTGCCCGAAAATGCTGGGTGATACGATGTGAGCGAAGCGCTTGAGGCCCAGCTTTAGCACCTGCGGCATCCAGTTGGCGGCAATCCATTCGTTGGCCGAATTCCAGGAGCCAATGACCTCGCGGTTGTCGTTCAGCATGTGGGCGCAGCGGTTCTCGCGTAAAAAATCGATAGTAGCCTGGCAGCCCTGAATAACTTTTTCAGTGGGTAGCACGCCCATCCAATTATTGTAAATCCACCGGTTGGCCGCGTCAAATTCGATGGTCAGGAATATTTTATCGAACGAATTGGTCAAGGTTGTTTTCATCGGAGGCGCGGGTTAGCAGTCGGGGATATTGCAAAGTAAATATATTTTCCGGCAGTGCGTGGCCGGGCAGCTTAGGTAAATAATCAAACTAAAAAAGGCCGATGCTGCATAGCATCGGCCTTTTTTAGTTTGCTGGCAGCTATTTAAGCGGCCGGAGCAGCGCTCATTTTGTCGAGCGCATCCATTACCTCTTTAACGTGGCCGCGCGAGGTTTCCAGCATGGCCTTTTCTTCGTCGTTCAGCTGCAATTCAATTACACGCTCCACGCCGTTTTTGCCGAGGATAACCGGGGCTCCGAGGTACACGCCGTTGATGCCGTACTCGCCCTGCAACTCCAGGCACACCGGAAACACGCGGCGCTGGTCGCGCACAATGGCTTCCACCATTTGGGCCGCGGCCGCGCCGGGCGCATACCAGGCCGAAGTGCCCATGAGCTTCACCAGCTCGCCGCCGCCCTGGGCGGTGCGCTGCACAATGGCATCAAGCTTCTCCTTGGAAATCAACTCCGTAACCGGAATGCCGCCCACAGTGGTATAGCGGGGCAGGGGCACCATGGTGTCGCCGTGGCCACCCATGAGCACCGCTTGAATGTCTTTCGGGCTCACGTTCAGGGCCTCGGCCAGGAAGGCGCGGTAGCGGGCCGTGTCCAGAATACCGGCCATGCCGAACACCTTTTCGCGGGGCAGCTTGGCGGTGAGGTGGGCCTGGTAGGTCATCACGTCGAGCGGGTTGCTCACGATGATGATGATGGCGTTGGGCGAGTGGGCCACCACCTGCTCGGTCACCGATTTCACGATGCCGGCGTTGATGCCAATCAGGTCGTCGCGGCTCATGCCGGGCT
>JALYUH010000251.1 GCA_030853985.1 Bacteroidota bacterium
ACGGTTTCCCGTCGGCTACGCACCCCATGGCCATCCTTTCGTCGCTTATCTGCGCCCTCACCGGCTTTTATCCGCAGAGCGTGTCGCCCGACCTCAGCCCCGAGGAGATGGAGCTCAACATCATTCGCCTGCTGGCGAAGATGCCGACTATCGCGGCCTGGACCTATAAGAACAACATGGGCCATCCGTTGAACTACCCGCGCAACGACATGGACTACTGCGCGAACTTCCTCTACATGATGTTCAGCTTCCCCACCGAGAAGTATGAAATCAACCCCGTAGTGGTGCGCGCCCTCAATAAGCTGCTCATCCTGCATGCCGACCACGAGCAGAACTGCTCGACCAGCACGGTACGCCTCGTGGGCTCGGCCAATGCCAGCCTCTACGGCTCGGTTTCGGCCGGCATCAACGCCCTGTGGGGTCCGCTGCACGGCGGTGCAAACCAGGAGGTTATCGAAATGCTGGAGGCCATCGAAAAAGACGGCGGCGACACCAGCAAGTTTATCGCCAAAGCCAAGGACAAGGACAGTGGCTTCCGCCTCATGGGTTTCGGCCACCGCGTGTACAAGAACTTCGACCCACGCGCCAAAATCATCAAAGTAGCCGCCGACGAAGTGCTTCAGGCCCTCGGCATGCAGGACAGCCCGCTGTTGAAAATTGCCACCGAGCTGGAGCAAGCCGCTCTCACCGACGATTATTTCATTCAGCGCAAGCTGTACCCGAACGTGGATTTCTACTCGGGCATCATCTACAAAGCCCTGGGCATCCCCACCGAGATGTTCACGGTGATGTTCGCTCTGGGCCGCCTGCCCGGCTGGATTGCCCAGTGGAAAGAGATGCGCGAGAACAAAGAGCCCATCGGCCGCCCGCGCCAGATTTACACCGGCGAGTTGGAGCGCGACTACAAAAGCATCGAAGCCCGCTAGGTTTTCGCCTATATTTAAAAGCAAACAAAAAGCCCGCTCTGCAAAGCGGGCTTTTTCGTGCGCGGCCTTTTTTGGGCTCCTCCCCTATTTCAGGCGGTGCGCGGTGAAACTGGTGCGCAGGTTTTGGTAAGCCACCAGCTGTTGCGGCTGGAGCAGCTGGCTCAACTCGGTTTCGTAACGCTGCTGGGCGATGGCGAGTTGGTTGTCGCGCTCCTCGGCGCTCGCTCCGTTGAGGATAATTTCCAGGTCGCGGCGCTCGGTCAGCATCTGCAGGTGCAGCTGCTTTACGGCCAGATACTGGGCCTCGTTGAGTGGAATGTGCTGCGCCAGAGCGCGGGTGAGCGTAGTGGCGCGGCTCATCATGGCTGGCGAGTGAGCGCCTTCGCCGGGGCCAGCCATCGCGGCCGGAGTTACGGTAACACCCGCAGCGATGCAAGTTGCCAGAAACAGATTTTTCATGGAATTGGAGGTGAAGGTGAAAAGATGCGTTGAGCGGCCAGGACTGGTGTGTTTGACCAATCCAAACGTAGCTAAAAAATCTATTTGAACGAAAAATATTTTTTTTGGCACTTTTTTCACCACGCAATTCTTCACACCGCCAATAAGTAACTCATTATCGATTAGTTGCCTTTTGTAAAAAAAGCTGCTAGTTAACCTAAAAAAAAGCCCGCCATCGGGTGAGCCACATATTTTTGCCGGGTAAGTCCAATTATATTTTCGTTTACTTAAAGCCTTGCTTTAAGTAAAAACCCTGAAAAGCTGCTGTTTGCCACCTATCTGGAGGGTTATTTCATCTGTCCATAATTATCTATTCCAGGCCAAAATCACTTCGCACCAGGCGCGACCATGCCACCACCATAGGCAAAAACGGCGGCTGAAACCCGTAGCTGCCAGTCTCAGCCGCCGGAGCGGGATTGCGCAAGCGATAGCCTAGAGCGGTTTCGAGGTTAGTGTACAGCACGCCGTAGCGCGAAATTTCAGTGCGCTTCCCCGCGCCGTGGCAACAACCCGTTTCTGCGAAGCGCACTGAAAGTTCGCGCTACTATCCACTTCCCTCGAAACCGCGCTACAGAATGTGTAGTTCGATGCGCCGATTGAGTTGGCGGTGTACCTCCGTATCGTTGGCAGCAAGGGCGTGCGTTTCGCCGTACCCCCGCGAACGGAGGCGGTTGGCCGAAATACCGTGCCCCGACAGATAATCGACCACCGACTGCGCCCGACGCAGCGACAACTGCTGGTTCGACTCGGGCGAGCCCACATTATCGGTGTAGCCCGATACCTCAATCTGCACGTCGCGGTACTGGCGCAGGAATTCAGTCAGCCGGTTCAGCTCGGTGCGCGACTGGGGCTTGAGGTCGAATTTATTCGTATCGAAAAACAGGTTATTGAGCACCACACTACGGCCCGAGCGCACGGGCTCCAGGTAAATATCCAGCGCCGTGGGGCTGAAGGGCCGTTGGCTGCTGTAGTCAAAGCTCAGGCTTTTAAGCAGGTACTTATCGGCCGCCGCGTACATCGCGTAGTGGTGGCCCTCGTTCAGTACCACGGTATAGTCGCCGTACTCGGGGTCGGAGGTTACAAATTGGGTGAGCACATCCGTGTCGAGGTCGTAGAGCTTCACCTCGGCCTTCAGTGGCTTTTTGGTGTTGGCATCGAACACCCGGCCCTGCGTATAGGTGCTGGTTTCGCGAGCCTTCACGGGCGGGGGCACGACAAAGCCAAACAGCTCGACCGGCCGCTCGCGCGCCAGGCGGTAGCCGCCGGCGGGCTCGTCGCTGGCCCGGCTACGCGAGCAAAAGCCCTTTTGGTTATCGGAAGTGATGTACAGCGAAGCTTCGTTTTCGAAGGTGTTGAGCGGATAGCCCAGGTTGGTGGGCGGGGTCCAGGTGCCGGCGGCCGTTTTTTCGCAGCGAAACACATCCAGGCCACCCATGCCTACGAGGCCATCGGTAACATAATACAGTGTGGTGCCGCTGGCGTGGATGAAAGGGGCCATGTCTTTGCCCGGCGTGTTCACGGGCGTGCCCACGTTTTGGGCGGGGCTCCAGTTGCCGTCGGGTTGCAGGGTGCTCATGTAAATGTCTTCCTGCCCCTGGCCGCCGCGGCGCGTCGAGGTGAAGTAGAGCGTGCGGCCATCGGCCGAGAGCGAGGGCTGCGAGTCCCACTCCGTCGAGTTCACGTTCAGGCCCAGGTTTACGGGGGCGCTCCAGTTGTTGCCGGTACGACGCGAAATGTATAAGTCGCAGTTACCAATGGCTTTAGGCCGGTCGCAGGAGGCAAAAACCAGCGTCTTGCCATCGCCCGAAATCGAGCCCGCTCCTTCGTTGTAGCTGGAGTTGATGGCGGGCGAAATGGGCTGGGGCTCGCCCATGCTGCCATCTTTGTTCTGGCGGCTCACGTACAGGTCTTCGCCGCTGCTGGCCGCTGGCCGGCCGGTGAATAGCAGGAAGCGGTTATCGGCCGTGAGGGCGGGAAAGTACTGAAACTTAAAGGTATTGAGCGGCGCGGGCAGCCGTGCCGGGGCTTCGCCCACGGGGTGCTTAAGCGCTTCGAGGGCAAACTCGCAGGTAAGGAGCTGACGCTGCGACTTAGGCAGGTTTTTCTGGGTTTTCGGAGCCACCTTCATCAGTTGCCGGTAGGCATCGAGGGCCGTCTGGTAGTCGCCGTAGCTCAGGGCCAGGTCGCCCACAAGTTGGTACTCAGAAGCATGCGTGCCATCGATGGGCACTTTGGCCAGGCCGTCGCGGTAGGCGGCCAAGGCACTCCGGTTGTCGCCCATGGCTTTCAGCAGCGAGCCTTTCAGCAGGAAAGCATCGCCAAACGACGGAAATTTCTGATTGAGCTGCGTCAGGGCCTCCACGGCCTTCACAAAGTCGCGCTCCTTCACGTGCTGTTGGGCTTTTTCCAGCAGGCCGCGGGCCTTGGTGTTGGTTGGCGTGGGCACTTTGGGCGAGAGTTGGCCCCAAGCTAGTCCGGCCGTAGCCGTGCTCAGCACACACATCATTCCGAGGCGCAGGGCCCCCAACACTGAAAAGCGACGCATAGGGCAAACTACGGAATATCCAAGTATTTGTGAGTCTGCAACGAAACCTGCCAGCGCGGGTTTGCTTTCACATACTCCACCAGTTCGGGAGTGGTTTGGGCGGCGCGGCTCCATTCGGGCTGCAGGTACAAGCGGGTGGCGGTGGGCACCAGCGCCGCGTGCGCTTCAGCCCAGGCAAAATCGTGCCGGTTATATACGACCACCTTCAACTCGTGCGCGGCGGCTAGCACATCGGGCAGCGGAACTTTGAATTTTTTGGGCGACAGGCAAATCCAGTCCCAGGTGCCGGAGAGCGGGTGAGCCCCCGAAGTTTCGAGCCAGGTGCGGCAGCCCGCAGCTTGTAGCGCGGCCGTGAGCCGGTCCAGATTGTGCATGAGGGGCTCGCCGCCGGTAATGACGACATCGCGGCCGGGGTATTCGAGCACGGCTGCTACAAGTTGGTCAACACGTTGGCGCGGGTGCGCGTCGGCATCCCACGACTCTTTCACGTCGCACCACACGCAGCCCACGTCGCAGCCGCCCAGCCGAATGAAGTAGGCGGCCCGGCCGGTGTTGTAGCCCTCGCCCTGAATGGTGTAAAACTGCTCCATTACGGGCAGCATCGCGCCCACTACCGGCCCGGCTGCTTCACCAAAAGGTGCAATAATTTCGGAAGAATGTAACGTCACGGGTATCAATAAAAAAAGGCGTTAGGAAGCGAATCATCCATAACGCCGGCCATAGTGCAAGCTGTTCCCAGTGCCGGACTTAAAAGTACAGCACCGGCACAGTTTAACCAAATATTCCAAAAAATCAGCTGGTCGGGCGGGGATAGATTTTGCCCGTGGCCGCGCGCAGCGTGTTGAGCAGCAGCATGGCAATAGTCATCGGCCCGACGCCGCCGGGCACCGGCGTGATAGCGGAGGCCAACGGGGCCACCTCGGCAAAATTCACATCGCCCTTCAGCGTAAAGCCGCTCTTCTTCGAAGCGTCGGGCACGCGGGTCGTGCCAACATCAATCACCACCGCGCCGGGCCGCACCATGTCGGCCGTCACGAACTCGGGACGGCCGATGGCGGCCACCACGATGTCGGCCGTGCGGCAGATTTCGGCCAGGTTCTCGGTGCGCGAGTGGCATAAAGTAACCGTGCAGTTGGCCGTATCCAAATTCTTAGCCAGCAAGATACTAACCGGCGTACCGACAATGTTCGAACGACCGATTACCACGGCGTGCTTGCCGCTGGTTTTGATACCCTGCCGGCTCAGTAATTCCACAATGCCCGAGGGCGTGGCGGGCAGCAAGGCGGGCAGCCCGGCTACCATCCGGCCAATATTCATGGGGTGGAAACCGTCCACATCTTTTTCTGGCCGGATGGCTTCGATGACCTTTTCGGGGTCGATGTGCCGGGGCAGCGGCAGCTGCACGATGAAGCCGTCGATTTCCGGGTCACGGTTCAGGTCGTCGACCTGGGCCAGCAATTCGGCTTCAGTAATGTCATCCTCAAACCGCAATAGCGTCGACTGAAAACCGACGCGCTGGCAGGCCAGCACCTTGTTGCGCACGTAGGTTTCGGAGCCGCCGTCGTGGCCCACGAGGATGGCCGCGAGATGCGGCACTTTCTGGCCAGCGGCAATGAGCGCCGCTACTTCGGCGGCGATTTCAACTTTGATGTCTTCGGCGGTTTGCTTGCCGTCGATGAGATTGGAGGCAGTGGTTGGGGTCATCGCGTAGTTAGGTATTATTCCAACCGCCGGGGAAAACCCGACGGTCGAAATGATTTAATAAAAAAGGCGGCCCGAAAGCCGCCTTTTCAAATCAATCAATTTTAAGCACTGCCAGGAAGGCTTCCTGGGGAATTTCGACGGAACCCACGGAGCGCATCCGTTTTTTGCCTTCTTTCTGCTTTTCGAGCAGCTTGCGCTTGCGGCTGATGTCGCCGCCGTAGCACTTGGCAATCACGTTTTTGCGCAGCGCCTTGATGGTTTCGCGGGCAATGATTTTTTGCCCGATGCTGGCCTGAATGGCGATGTCGAACATCTGGCGGGGCAGCAGCTCGCGCAGCTTCTCGCAGAGGCGCTTGCCCCACTCGTAGCTCTTAGAGCGGTGTACGATGGCCGACAGGGCATCAACCTTCTCGCCGTTCAGCATCACATCGAGTTTCACCATGTCGGATTCGCGGAAGCCAATCAGCTCATAATCAAGCGAAGCGTAGCCGCGACTGATGGATTTGAGCTTGTCGAAGAAGTCGAACACGATTTCAGATAGCGGCAACTCGAAGCTCATCTCCACCCGCTCGGAAGTCAGGTAAGACTGGCCCTTGATGATGCCGCGCTTGTCCATGCAAAGTGTGATAATCGCGCCCACGTATTCCGAAGCCGTAATAATCTGGGCCTTGATGTAAGGCTCCTCGATGCTCTTAATCAGGTTCGGCTCGGGCATTTCGCTCGGCGCATTGATGGTCAGGAGTTGGTCTTTGGTGCCAGTGGCGTGAAACTGCACGCTGGGCACCGTAGTGATGACCGTCATGTTAAATTCGCGCTCCAGCCGCTCCTGCACAATTTCCATGTGCAGCATGCCCAAAAAGCCGCAGCGGAAGCCGAAGCCGAGGGCCACCGACGTTTCGGGCTCCCACACCAGCGAGGCATCGTTTAGCTGCAGCTTTTCCATGCTGGAGCGCAGCTCCTCGTACTCGGTGGTATCGACGGGGTAAATGCCGGCGAATACCATTGGCTTCACATCGGCGAAGCCCTGAATGGCTTCTGGCGTGGGCCGATGCACGTGCGTGATGGTATCGCCCACCTTCACTTCGCGGGCTTCCTTGATGCCCGAAATAAGGTAGCCCACGTTGCCGGCGCGCATTTCCTGGCGCGGCTCCTGGTTGAGGCCCAGGATACCGATTTCATCGGCCCCGTATTCCTTGCCGGTGGCCATGAAGCGGAGCTTGTCGCCCTTGCGCATCACGCCGTTTTTGATGCGGAACAGGACTTCGATGCCGCGATAGGAGTTGAAAACGGAGTCGAAAATGAGCGCCTGCAATGGGCCGTCGGGGTCGCCGGCGGGGGCAGGCACGCGCTCAATAATGGCGTTCAGAATAGCTTCGATGCCGATGCCGGCCTTACCCGAGGCGTGAATGATGTCCTCCGGTTTACAACCAATCAGGTCCACGATTTCATCGGTTACTTCCTCCGGCATGGCGTGCGGCAGGTCGATTTTGTTGAGCACGGGAATAATTTCCAAATCGGCCCCGATGGCGAGATAAAGGTTGGAAATCGTCTGGGCCTCAATGCCTTGCGAAGCATCCACAATGAGCAGTGCGCCTTCGCAGGCGGCAATGCTGCGGCTCACTTCGTAGCTGAAGTCGACGTGGCCCGGCGTGTCAATCAGGTTCAGCGTGTAGGTTTCCCCTTTGTAGGGAAACTGCATCTGGATGGCGTGGCTCTTGATGGTGATGCCGCGCTCGCGCTCCAGGTCCATGTTGTCGAGCAGCTGGGCCTGCATGTCGCGCTTGGCCACAGTGCTGGTAAATTCCAGCAGGCGGTCGGCCAGGGTGCTTTTGCCGTGGTCGATGTGGGCAATGATGCAGAAATTACGAATATTCTTCACAGAGGACGGTTTTTCAGAGGGCGAAGGTACGAACTACGGGGCGCAAAAGCCAGCCGCTGGACGCTGAGCAGGCGCAACGGGGCGGGTTAGCATCTGCGCGCAAGTGCTTAGTTTTGCCAATTCCCCTGTATTACCTCCCCAAGCTGCGCCGATGGACTTGCCAACTTCTACAGTATCACCCCGGACGGCCGACGCCGAAAAGAACAAGTTCATCATTTCGGCCCTCAACGGCACCGGGCTTTACGTGCTGGCCTACTACCTCGTGTGGGGCGTGTATGCGGGGCTGAAAGTGCTGATGTCGCATTACCTGCACTTGCGGGGCAACTGGAACCCCAGCCGGGTGGTGTACACGCTGAGCGACTCGGAATGGTGGCGCACGGCCGTGGTAGCAGTGTATGGCGCTGGGCCGCTGGGATGCCTGGTGCTGGGTTTGGTGGCCTTCCAATGGTACTGGCGCAGCGAGCGGGCCCGGCGCGGGCAGCGCAAGCTGCTGCTGCTGTGGGTGGCGTTTCAGGCGTGCAATGCGGTATTCGGGGCGCTGCTGGCCGACACGTTCACGCAGTCGGGCTCGTGGTACGTGGCCGACTGGCTCTTCCGCTTCGGCAATGTGGTGAACGTGCTGCTGGCCCTGCTGGCCGGGCTGGTGCAGCTGGGCCTGGGCTACTTCGGGGCCATTGCCTTTTTGCAGTCCCACGACTCGAAAACGGTGATGCGCTACGCCAACCGCCAGAAAATGGTGGTGAGCACGCTGGTCGTGCCGTGGGTGGCGGGCAGCCTGTTCGTGATGCTGCTCAAGCAGCCCTACCTCACGGTGCAGGAAATCCTGCATCTGGCCATGATGGGGCTTCTGATAACACCCATGGCGCTGGGCTGCCTGAACGAGGTATTTTCCGATACCGTGAAACGGCCCCAGGCAACCCGCATTGGCTGGGGCCTGCTGGCGCTGGCTATGGTAGTTGCCGTGGCCTGGCGGCTAGCCCTGAGCCCACCCGTGGCATTTAGCTAGCGCATCGCGTTGCATAGCGTCCCGGCTGGCGGGAGCTTTCCTGCGCTTGCTGGCCGCTTGAGAGCCGCCATCCGCGGCCCTATTGTTCAGCTGGGGCCAACCAAGTTTGTCGAAATCCGGTTAGCTATAAAGGAGCCATTCTCCACCTCATCTTTCATCCCAATTCACCCTGTTTTTATGGGAATCACCCTGCAACAAGCCCAGGCCGCCATTCAGGCCGCCCACACCAAAGCCATGGATATGGGCGTTAAAATGAACATTGCCGTAGTTGATGCCGGGGCCAACCTCACGGCCTTTGTCCGGATGGACGATGCCTGGCTGGGCTCGCTCGATATTTCGATTAAGAAGGCCAAAACGGCCCGCTACTTCGACATGCCCACCGGTGCCATCGGCGGCCTCTCGCAGCCCGGCGGTGCGCTTTTCGGCATCGAGCACTCCAACGGCGGCCTCATCAGCTTCCCCGGCGGCCTGCCGATTAAGGACGCCGGCGGGCGGGTTATCGGGGCCATCGGCGTATCGGGCAGCAGCGTGGAGGACGACCACGCCGTGGCCGAGGCCGGTATGAAGGCGATTGAGAACCAATAATAGCTGGCTCCGTTGAGTTTATTTGAAACGCCCCGGCCGTCCCCGCCGGGGCGTTTTTTGTACTTGAATGTTAAAGAAAGTACTATGCAGGATTTTACAATTTGGCTGGAGTTTGAACACGTCGATTATTCGACTAAATGGGTCCCGGAAACCGAAACTCTCATAACAGGTGCTGAATGGGACAGTAAAAACGAGTGCCTGCAACGTCATCGCGAATTTGCCCGATAGCCGGCACTATGGTATTAACGTCTGGACCTTTGCTTTTCTGGCAACTGTAGTAGCCTTAGATACGGCGAATAAGGGAAGGCTAAATGGCATGTATCAAATTCCACCCGACCTGTTTGTACGGGAGCTTACCCGGCAGTGCATCGAGGCAACTATTGCGGATTTGCTGAAGCAGGGGAATTTAGAAAATGTATTGAACCCATCTGTACTTGGCAAACTGGTGTCCGATTAGTTGCGCTCTTTTTATCAGTCCAACCGCCCCTTCCGACCCAGCGGGGCATTCTCCGTACCTTTGTGCACGGTTTCCACCCTCACGTTCGCGGACTACAAAGTCCGCGCTACTTCTTAAAATATGCACCCTGCTCCCACCGCGCCCTACAAACCGAAGAACCACGTGCGTATCGTCACGGCCGCCGCGCTGTTCGACGGGCACGACGCCGCCATTAACATCATGCGCCGCATCATCCAGAGCAGCGGCGCGGAGGTTATTCACCTGGGCCACAACCGCTCGGTGCAGGAAATCGTGGACTGCGCCATTCAGGAGGATGCGCAGGCCATTGCCATTACCAGCTACCAGGGCGGGCATAATGAGTACTTCAAGTACATGCACGACTTGCTGGTGGAGCGCGGTGCGGGCCACATCAAGCTCTTCGGCGGCGGCGGCGGCGTGATTCTGCCCACCGAAATTGCCGACCTGATGGACTACGGCATCACCCGCATTTATTCGCCCGATGATGGCCGTGCAATGGGCTTGCAAGGCATGATTAACAACCTGCTGGAACAGGCCGACTTTCCGACTGGCCAAAACCTGAACGGCGAGGCCAGCCACGTGAAGGAGAAGGACGCCCGCAGCATCGGCCGCCTGATTTCGGCCGCCGAAAACTTCCCAGAAGAGTTTGAGAAGGTGCGCGGGCAGCTAGGAATCACGGATGCAAAGGATTCGGAAAACTCCGATAACCAAAGCCCAACTGCTGGAAACCAAGCCTCCAAATCCCCAAGTGCCCAGGCTCCTATCCTCGGTATTACCGGCACGGGCGGCTCGGGCAAGTCGTCGCTGGTGGATGAGCTGGTGCGGCGGTTTCTGATGGACTTCCCGGAGAAGACCGTTGCCATTATTTCGGTGGACCCCAGCAAGCGCAAGACGGGCGGGGCGCTGCTCGGCGACCGGATTCGGATGAATGCCATCAACTCGCCGCGGGTGTACATGCGCAGCCTGGCCACGCGGCAGAGCAACCTCGCGCTGTCGCGCTACGTGCAGGATGCCGTGGACGTG
This sequence comes from Bacteroidota bacterium, assembly GCA_030853985.1. GTDB lineage: Bacteria > Bacteroidota > Bacteroidia > Cytophagales > Hymenobacteraceae > Hymenobacter. The sequence continues at coordinate 10,642 of JALYUH010000251.1, forward strand.
GTGAAGGCCGCGAATTACGATTTGATTATTCTGGAAACCAGCGGCATCGGGCAATCCGATACCGAAATTATTGAGCACTCCGACGCCAGTCTATACGTGATGACGCCGGAGTACGGCGCGGCCACGCAGCTGGAGAAAATCGACATGCTCGATTTCGCGGACGTGATTGCGCTTAACAAGTTTGACAAGCGCGGGGCGCTGGATGCGCTGCGCGACGTGCGCAAGCAGTACCAGCGCAACCACGGGCTCTGGGACACGGC
>JALYUH010000261.1 GCA_030853985.1 Bacteroidota bacterium
GTCCCAGCCCAGGTTCTGGGCACGAGGTTATAGTAGGGCGCGAGGTTGGTGTAATCGGCGCTCACGGCCACGGAGGTGCGCTCCCAGCGCCGGGTCCGGCCCAGGCTGCCACCCACCGACATCAGCGAGACGCTCGACTGAGTTTCGGGGGCCAAATCCGACGAGTTCTGCACCACCACGGCGCTCAGGGCCTGCCCGTACTCGGCCGAGTAGCCGCCCGTGCTAAACACCAGCCCCTTGAACAGGAAGGGCGAAAACCGGCCGCGGGAAGCCACATTTGGCACCGCGCCGGCGTAGGGCGTCTGCACCGGCAGGCCGTCGATGTAGTATTTGGTTTCCGAAGCCGCCCCGCCGCGCACGAACAGCTTACCGTCCTCCCCCACCCGCGTGGTGCCGGGCAGGGCATTGAGCGCCCCGGCCACGTCGCCGAGCGCGCCGGCCGTGGTTACAATGTCGAGGGGTTTGAGCAGGGTGCCGCGCTTGGTATCGCTGGCCTCGAAGGCCCCGGCCGTCACCACCACGTCGCCGAGGGCGGCGGGGTTGACTTTCAGCCGGATGGTGGGCAGCGCAATGGCCCCTTCCCCTAGGCGCACCGGCAGCTCCTGCGGCACGTAGCCGATGAAGCGCACCACGAGCACGGCCGGGCCGGCGGCGCGGTCGGTGCGGAAATCGAAGCGGCCCAGCGAGTCGGTGCTGGCCCCGTCGAAGGTGGTTTTCAGGAACACGTTCACGCCCGGCAGCGGCTGGCCGGCGGCATCGCGCACGGTGCCTTTGAGGTGAGTTGGTGAATTGGTGAGCTGGTGCGTTTTGGCGGCGGGCGCGGTTTGGGCTTGGGCGGTGGCGGCGGGGGTGGCGCTCAGCAGCAAGAGCAGCGGAAGCAGCAGAAGTAGCGGGTTTTTCATGGCGGCGGGCGGTTTGATGGCTCAAAAGTGCCCGCCGGCCTCCCCTGCGCTCAACTTCCCGTTCCCGAACCGTCGGATGAGCCGGATGAAGCGTCGGCTACCGCAAAGAGCTTCCCCGCCGGGCCGCCTCACTTGCCCGGCCCGACGCTACCGTTTGGCCGGTTGATGCACCACGCACACGGCCCGGAAGCCCACCGTGGGCGCGGGCCCATTGGCGTGCCCGCGTGCCTTGATGCGGCAGGCGGCCAGCTCGTCGCGGTAGCTGCCGCCTTTTGTCAGGCCGCGCTCCTGCACCATTTCGGCCACGTTGCCCAGCAGCTGAAACACCCCAAAGTCGTTGGGCGGCCCCTGGTACACGTAGCCCGGCGTGGCCAGGCGCAGGAAGTAGGGCTCGGCCTGGGCGTAGTTAATCCAGGCGCGCACCGGCTTGCGGCGGTTGTAAGCCGCAATGTCGGCCTTGATTTGCGCCACCGGCGCGGAGCTGCCCGACCGTTTTTGCAGGTAGGCGGCCGCGCCGGACGCCACCCGCACCGGCAGCTCCAGGCAGGTGGTGCCGTAGGGCAGGCCGCTGCGCACTTCGGCGGCTTCCTCCCATTCGGCCTCGGTAGGCAGGCGGTATTCCACGCTTTCGCCCGCGAAATGGGGGCTCTGTTGCAGGCGCTCGTTCACTGCTTCCGTGCGCCACTGGCAGTATCGCACCGCCTGCTCATAGTTGATGCCCACCACCGGGTAGTAAGCATAAAACGGACTGCTATAATAGTCGGGCACGGGCAGCGCGGCCGGGTCGGGCAGCACTGCGGGCCGGATGTCGTTCGACGACGAATCGGCCGGCGACCCGTCGGCCACAAACAGCCGCCAGTCGAGGTTGGTGATTTCCGCCTCATCAATGCCCAGGCCCGAGTGCGAGAAATGCACCATCCCCGGTCCCTCCAGCAACCCGTGCAGGTGCCCCAGGTTCGGCACCTGAAACGTATCGCGGCACAGCTTCGAGCCCGGCCGGTATTTCAGCACGGCCTCATCGGGGAACGGAGCCGGGTTGGGCAGAAGCTGGCTTTCAATATTGACTAAGCGGGTCGGCGAGCCGCCCGGCGGCTCCGCAACGTAGCCCGCCGGCCCCAAGGGCAGCGCCGATGCCGCGTTGTAGTAGCCGGGGTGCAGGCTGTTGGGAATGGTCGCGCAGCCCGCCAGCAACAGCGCCAATGGCCCGGCCAGCCGCCGGCGGTTTCTCCAGTTAATCATCTTGCCGTCGTTGCGTAGCACGTGAAGTCGTATGCCTGTCCCTCGCCCCTGCGGGGAACCCCGGCAACGCGGTTGGCGCGCGAAAATTTTATTTCCAGCGAATTCAGGCCCAGCAGCACCTTGTTCACCCGCGGGTGCGGAGGCTTCATGTTGGAGGCCGCCCCAATTTTCCCGGAGCGGACGTTGCTGCTTAAGCGGCTGGCGCGCGTTTGCGAAATGTGCCCACCAGCTTTGGTTACTGACTTAGGTGGTGCCACATCACCCAACTGGCGCGGCTGGGGCATCAGGAAACCTCAGGCCAAGCGATAGCGCGTCAGAGGCGCGCGCCAGTAGCATGGCTTCCCCCCACTTATATAATCCGTTTTCATCAAACACGCCGCCTGTCAGGAAACGAACTAGAAACTCCGCGAAGGAATGGGTCAGCGCTGTTTCAACACAAGTATTAACATCCGAAATTATTTTATACGAACCCATTTCTATCAAATCAATTTCGATGGTCCACGTATCACAATAAATCAAGTATTCAGCTAAGTAAAACTGATTGGATTTTAACTCACTCATGCGATTAGCACGTTTGTCCCAACTGATTCTTTCAAGAATTTCATCAAGTGGCACTATGCGAAATAAATCTTCTGCTGATTCGAATCCATTGCAGCATTGATAAAACGCTTTCAAGTCAGCTGGCAGTTTAAATTGCATCTGCTGCTCGAATTCTTTAATCAGGCTATTTCCCGCTCCCGGGTATAGGGTGATATCATTGGGTCCGGCCTTGATTGTGGCAATAACTTCTTCGATATTCATATTAGTACGGCTGGGTAGAGGAGACTATTAAAACATACCAAAACGGCCGCCCCAGTTTCCCGAGGCGGCCGTTGCTACAAAAGTGTCATGCGTGATTTGCCCGACTAGAACGTCGTTTTAGCCGCTGCTTCATTCAGGCGAATCAGGTTCAGAGCCGAGCCGGCCTTAAACCACTCAATCTGGCCGGCATTGTACGTGTGGTTCAGCGTGATGAGGTCGGTGTCGCCGTCGGCGTGGTGCAGGCGGGCCTGCAACGGGGTGCCTTCGGCGAAGGTGGTCAGGCCGAGGATATCGATGGTGTCGCCTTCCTCAATCAGGTCGTAGTCAGCCTTGTTATCGAAGGTGAGGCCGAGCATGCCCTGCTTCTTCAGGTTGGTTTCGTGGATGCGGGCGAAGCTCTTCACAATCACGGCGCGCACGCCGAGGTGGCGGGGCTCCATGGCGGCGTGCTCGCGCGAGCTGCC
>JALYUH010000274.1 GCA_030853985.1 Bacteroidota bacterium
GCTGCCGGTGGCGCAGCTGGCGGGCGTGAGCTCGGGGGCCATTGCCAGCGTATTTTACGCGGCGGGTTTTGCGCCCCGCGAAATTTTGCGGCTGCTGCAGGCCACTAATCTGTTCCGGCTCACGCGGCCGGCATTTAGCCGGTTTGGGCTGCTGCATTTCGATGCGGTGGAACAACTGCTGGCCCGGCACCTGGGCACCACGCGCACGTTCGAGCAGTTGAGCCGGCCGCTGACGCTGGTGGCCACGGATTTGATGGCGGGCGAGTCGGTGTATTTTAGCGCCGGGCCGTTGCTGCCGCCGCTGCTGGCTTCATCGGCGGTGCCAGTCATTTACCGGCCAGTCGATTACCAGGGCCGGCAGCTGGTGGATGGTGGCTTGCTTAACAACCTGCCCGTGGAGCCGCTGCTGGGCCAGCCCGGCCTGCGCGTGGTGGGCGTGCACTGCAACCCCATCAACCCCGAAGCGCGCATTCCAACCTTTCGGCGGCTCATCGAACGCACCTTGCACTTGGCCATTAATGCCAACACGGCATCCCGCAAGGCCCAGTGCCACTTGCTGCTGGAGCCGCCCGAGCTGCGCCACTACCGCCCGTTGGGCTACAAGCACGGCCCCGAGCTGTTCGATATCGGCTACCGATACACCATGAGCCAAGCGGCGGCACTAGCGAAGCTGGTAGAGGTGTGAGGCAGACTTTAGCTGCCGCCGGCGGGCCGGGTGCTGGGCCGCGTTTTAGTCGTCCGGGTCTGGCCTGAGGTCCGATTTCATGTCTGCCCGCCTGGAGCGGGTAGTGCGTAAACAATGGCCAACGCCTAGTTTTGCCCTGATTTATTTCCCTGCCGCCCTCACTTGCGTTCCTCCGGTGGCAGCTATAGCTTGCCGCCCTATCCATTCCCAATGACTCCCCGCGAAAAATCTCCTTTCTGGCACGCCATGGCCACGCTCGTTTTCAAAGTAGCCGGCTGGCACCTAGGCGAGATTCACAACCCAGACATCAAAAAGAGCATGATGATTGCGGCCCCGCACACCAGCAACTGGGACATCATTCTGGCCCGGGCCGCCTTCTACCTCATGGGTGTGCCCGTGCGCTTCACCGTGAAAAAAGAGTGGACCGAAAACTGGGCCATGGGCTGGCTGGTGAAGGCCATTGGCGGGCTGGCCGTAGACCGCAGCCGCAACAACAGCCTCGTGGATGGCATGGTGAAGCTGTTTGATACCCACGAAGAGCTGGTCATTCTCATTACGCCGGAAGGCACCCGGGCCTACCAGCCACGCTGGCGCAAGGGCTACTATTTTGCCGCGCTGGGCGCGCACGTACCCATTCGGCTGGGCTACCTCGACTACAAGGCCAAGGAAGCCGGCATTGGCGAAGCCGTGTGGCCAACCGGCGACTATGAGGCCGATGAAGCCCGAATCAAAGCCTTTTACCGCACTAAAACCGGGCGCTTCCCCAGCCAGGGCGTGCGTTAGCGCGGCGACTACCGGGCGGCTGCTGCGTGGGCCAACTCTGGGGCGGCCAGGAGCCCGGCAACGCACAATTGTACCCGAAAAACGGTGCCCTGGCCCACTTCGCTTTCCACATCGATGCGGCCACCCTCGTGCTGCACGATGCGGTTGACGAGAAACAACCCCACGCCGGTGCCCTCGCCCGCAAAGGGGTGAAACCGACGGAACAAGTGAAACAGCTCGTGGCCGTGCTGGGCCATGTTCATACCCAGGCCGTTATCGGTGACTTCCAGTACGGGGCAGCCCTCGTGGTAATAAGCGCGCAGGCCTACCACCGGCTGCCGGTTGGGGTGGCGGTACTTGATGGAGTTGCTGAGCAGGTTGAGCACGATAGTGCGCAGGTTGCCGCGCACGTATTGCACCTCGGGCAGGGCGCTGAAATCGGCACTTATCTGGGCTTCGGCCTCAGCAATTTGGGGGCCGAGGGAGTGCAGCACCTCCTGGAACAACGGGGCTAGCGTCACCATTTCGGTCGTGGTGTCGCCCTGCTGGCGCTGCTCCTGCACCACGGCCGCCAGGTCGGTTACGGTGGTGGTGAGGCTGGTGAGGGAGTCGTCGAACAGGCGCAAAATAATGGCCTCTTCGGGGTCCTGGAAAGAAGCGGAGCGGCAAAGCTCCTCGAACAAGCCGCGCAGGTTGTTCACCGGCTGGCGCAGGTCGTGGCTGGCAGCGTACACGAAGTTGTCGAGGTCTTGGTTGGTGCGGGCCAGCTCGCGGTTGCGGGCCACGGCGGTCTCATTGGCGGCGCTGAGCTGGCGATTGCGCTCATCGAGCTCCTGGCGGGTGCGGGTGAGCTCGGCCAGGGAGTCGCGCAACTCACGGTTAATATTCTGTAATTCAATGTGATAACGACCTTCATACTGCCGCCACTCGTTTTTTTCGATGGCGTGCCGCACGGTCTTGTTCAGCAACTCGCGGTCGAATTGTTGCTTCACCAGGTAGTCGAGCGCGCCGCTGTTGAGCGCCCGCACGGCCAATGCTTCGTTGCCGCCGCCGGTAATCATCACCACGCACAGCGATTGTACGGGGGCAATTTCACCCAGGCGGCTCAGCATGTCCAGGCCGTCGGTATCAGGCAGGTTGTAGTCGAGCAACACGCAATCGGGGCGCAGCTCGCGGAACCGAGTCAGGCCCTCTTCGCCATCTGAAGCTTCGTGAATTTCCAGCCGCTCCTGGCCCAGTTGCGGCCCCAGAAAACGCTGGTATAGCGTCCGGTCCTGCGCATTATCGTCGATAATTAGGATTTTCTTCACGCGAGACGGCGCTTGGGCAACGGCGGTGTGCGCGTGTGCTAGTTGAGATTGGGCAACTCGTTCGAATCGAGCCAGTAGCGCACAATCAGGCGTACTTTTTCTTCCAGGGCCAGGTAATCGACCGGCTTGGTCATGTAGCTGTTGGCCCCGAGGCGGTAGCACTCTTCAATGTCCTTCGAATTAGAAGATGTCGTGAAGACGATAACCGGAATCTGGTTCAGCTTGGGGTCATGCTTAAGGATGCCGAGCACGGTGCGGCCATCGGTGCCGGGCATGTTCAGATCGAGCAGGATGATGGCCGGCAGGCTGGACGGCCAGTCGGGCCGGTTGCCGTAGCCTTGCAGGTAGTCGAGGGCTTGGTCGCCGTCTTCGCACCGGAAAATAGGGTTTTGCAGCGCGTTCTTTCGGAAGGCGCGGCCCAGTGCCGTGTAGTCCTCGGCGCTGTCTTCGACAACCAGAACAGGTTTGAGGAATGGAATCACTTACAATACTTTGGGAATAGTAAAATAGAACGTAGCACCCTGGCCCGGCTCCGACTCAACCCACAGCTCGCCGCCCTGCCGCTCCACCATCTTCTTGACGATGGCCAGGCCGGCGCCGGTGCCGCCTCCGAATTTTTCCTGACTGTGCAGCCGTTTAAAAATGCGGAAGATGCTCTCGTGGTGGCGCGAATCGATGCCGATGCCGTTGTCTTTCACATACAGCACTTCAAATAAAGCAGTGTCGACCGGCCGGTGGTAGGAGGGTGGACTGGTCGGCGCCACGCCGATTTCTACGTGTTTCTCCGCGTGATTGTTGTACTTCAAGGCGTTGGTGACCAAATTACTGAATACCTCGCTTAGGCGCACCGGGTCGCAGCGCAGGGTGGGGAGGGGCGCGGGCACGGCCACGGTAGTGCCAGTTTGCTCGAGGCGGGGGCCGAGCAGGTCGAGCACTTCGGCCAGCACCTGGTTGAGGTCGGTAGGTTGCAGATTCAGTTCCTGGCGGCCCACGCGCGAAATCTGGAGCAGCGACTCAATCAGCGATTCCATGCGCTGGCTCAGGCGCACCAGGGTTTGCAGCTTGCTCACGCCGTCGGCGTCGAGCTTTTCGGCGTAGTCTTCGAGCAGGAACAGCGAGTAGTTGTGGATGCCGCGCAGGGGCTCCTTCAGGTCGTGCGAGGCCACGTAGGCGAAGGAGTCGAGCTCGTCGTTGCTGCGCTCCAGCTCGATGTTGAGAGCGGTGAGCCTGCGGGCGCGGGCCTGCAACTCGTTGAAAATCCTCAGCCGCACATCGGAAATATACAGGCGGATGTCGCGGGCAGCGTCAATTTCCAAGGCTAGCCAGGGCGCGGCGGTGTCTTCCACGGTTTCCTTCCAGGCCTCGAAGGACTGGCGCGGCGAGAGAAAAACCTGGCCGTCGATGGTGGTTTGGTTTTTCTCGTGGCGGCCGGCCCAGGTCACGGTTTGCAGCTGCTCGGGCCGGAACCAGAAGATGTATTCGCTGGGGGCCTGGGCCAGCCGGATGGCCAGAATGCCGCTGGCTGTGCCCCGAATGGCACCCCCCGCTGGGTTGAGGCGGGCGTAGGCGTTGGTATGGAAAACTTCCTCGTTGGGCGCGAACTCGCGCAGCCAGTCCACTAGGTCGGTCAGCTGCTCGGGCGTGGGCGTGTGGCCCAGCTGAATAATCTCCCCATCGAAGCAAATGGCCGCGCCGGTGCAGTCGAACACATCGAGCAGGGTGGGCGAAAACCGGTGCAGGCCGTCCACAAAGTTGGGCTGGGAGCCCACGCGTTCGAAGAGGCGCGTCTGGGTTTGGGCAATGCGCTGGCGGTAGGCCAGCTCGTCGTACTGCTGCTTGGTTTTGAGCAACGCCGACATGGTT
>JALYUH010000287.1 GCA_030853985.1 Bacteroidota bacterium
CGGCCACCAGCGCGCTTTCGAACATCTTGACCGCATCGGCATCAATCAGCGGGCCTACCAGCGTACCCGTTTGCAGCGGGTGGCCGATGGGCAGCTTAGGGTAGATAGCCAGCAGACGGTTTTTCACGTCCTCAAACATGCTGTCTTCGATAATCACGCGGCGCGTGCTGGTGCAGCGCTGCCCGGCCGTGCCCACCGCCCCGAACACAATGGCCGGAATAGCAATTTTGAGGTCGGCGTTTTTGGTCACGATGATGGCATTGTTGCCACCCAGCTCCAGCAAGGCGCGGCCCAGACGGGCACCCACCACTTCGCCCACCTTGCGCCCCATGCGGGTGCTGCCGGTAGCCGAAATCAGCGGCAGGCGCTTGTCGGCGGCCATGGCGGCCCCGATTTTCGCATCACCGATGATAACGCTGAACACGCCTTCGGCAATGTCATTCTCGGCCAGCACGTCCTTGATGATGTGCTGCACGGCCACGGCCGTGAGGGGCGTTTTCTCCGAGGGCTTCCAGATGCTCACGTCGCCGCACACGGCGGCCAGCATGGCGTTCCAGCTCCACACGGCCACCGGAAAGTTGAAGGCTGAAATGATGCCCACGATGCCGAGCGGCTGGTACTGGTCGTACATGCGGTGCGCGGGGCGCTCCGAGTGCATAGTGAAGCCGTGCAGCTGCCGGCTCAAACCCACCGCGAAGTCGCAGATATCAATCATCTCCTGCACCTCGCCCAGGCCTTCCTGGAGGATTTTGCCCATCTCGGCGCTCACCAGCTTGCCCAACGGCTCCTTAAACTCGCGCAGCTTGTTGCCAATCTGGCGCACTACTTCGCCGCGCTTGGGCGCGGGCACCAGCCGCCAGGTTTTGTAGGCTTCCTGGGCGGCTTTCACCACCGTCTCGTAGTCATCGGCGGTGGCAAAGGCTACGCTGGCCATGCGGCGGCCATCGGCAGGCGCGTTGATGACGCGGCGGTCAGCGTTCTGGTCGCCGCCCCAGGCGCGGCCGGTGCTATAGGCGGCATTGTCGGCCTGCACGCCCAACTGGCGTAGCACGTCCTGAATGCCGTGGGGGTCGTGGTGGGGGTGCGGAACGGTAACGTCGGCGGCGGTAGCTTCTTCGAGGGCCTGCTTCATGGAGGTATTGGAGGTGGGATGTTGCACCCGCAAAGCTACGGGGCGGCGCGGAGTTGGCCGGCTCCCGCGCAAACCCGGCCTAGCTACACCTTCCGGCCCGACGACTCGTGCGCCAGGTGGTGCAGGTTGTTGAACACATCGAGGCTGTCGCGCTGCAAACCGCGCACCTCCTCGTCGCTCATCTGCCGGATTTTGGTCTGAAAATCCTTGTAGTACACCACGAATACCGCCAACTCGGGCATCAGGCTCTCATAGGGCACCATGTTTTCGAGCACGCTATCGAAGAAGTACGGGCTGTGCGTGGTCACAAAAAACTGGTTGGTTTCGTGGGCTACCATCCGCTCGGCCAGTTGCATAATGTAGCCCGGATACGAGTGCGACTCGGGTTCCTCCAGCAAAATCACCGCCTCGCGGCTCGAATTCATGGCCGCCAAGTGGAAGCCGAAGCGCCGCAGCGTGTCGCCCGCGCCCGAGTACGGGTAGGCCACCGTCAGGCCATCCACGTCCTTCATCACCTCCAGGCGGCGAACATCGGCGCGCACGCGCAACTGCTGGCGCTGCTCATGGAAAAGAGCCTTGAACTCGTGGCGCAGGCTGGTATTATTTTCCAATACCTGCACCAAGTTGTTGCCGTAGGGAGGACACAGGCTCGTATCGTCGTATTGCCGGTCGATGCGGCCGGTGCTCTTGAAGCGGAAGGGCTTCACCGGCCGGGGCTGCCAGTCCGGCGATGAGGACAGCCCGGGCGCCCCGCCGGGCAGCTCGCGCAGACGGCCATTGTTGCCAAATTCCAGGTAGCGGTAGCCCGGTTCAGGCAGCGTGCCCAGCACGTCGAAGCGCAGCTGCAAGCGGCTGAGCAGGCTGGCATCGTCCGAAGCCCGGCTTTTGGAGCGGCTTTCGAGCAGCGACAGCCCCAGCTGCACGCGCAGCAGCCGGTAGGCCGCCTGGCTAAAAACCCCGTATTGGAACCCCTTGCTGCGCCCGTAGCCCTTGGCTTGCTGCCCCAGCAAGCACACATCGTGGTCCGATTCGATGCGCACCGGGTTGGTAAGAATGTTATCGTGGAAAAGCTGCGCCGGCGTATCGTAGCGCACAAAGCTGCGCATGAACTTGTTTTTGCGCTCGAATGGCAGCGCCCCCAGCAGGCTCATGGCCTCCAGCACCGTCGACTTCCCTACGTTCGGCTCCCCGATAATGAGGTTGACCCGCCGCGGATGCAACACCGCGTGGCGAATCGACTTAAAATTCTGGATAACCAGGGTGTTGATGACGTTTTCCATGCTTGGAGTAGGGCAGTTGGTCCGTTACAATGGGCCAGACTGCGGCCGAAAGAGAAGTCCCGGCCTGGGATTTCATGTACGGTAATTCAGGGGAATTTGGATTAAAAGAGACGGCTATTTTTTGGCTATTTTTTACTTATCTGGTCTGAATATCAGCAGCATGTTGCTAAATTCATATATTACCCCAACTTCCCAATAGCACTTTATGTAAGCGGTCCAATTTTATCCCGAAATGGAATTAATTGCCTAATCCTATTGCCCGTCACCGAAAAAGCCGCTGTCGATGGACAGCGGCTTTTTAGTAGGCATGCAGTGCTATTTCCAGCTTATTCCTGCCCGATGGGGTAATAGGCTTTGCGACCGTCGGGGTACACGCCTTCCACCAGCGCGCCCGAATTGTTACGGGCCTCGTCGAGGTAATTTTTTACGTCCGCCGGCTTGGTCACGGCATTCTTATCGATGCGCGTGATAATGAAGCCATCGGCCATACCCGTTTCGCGGAAGTTGCTGCCCTTGATGCCCGAGATTTTGGCTCCGCCCTCCAGGCCCAGCTTGGCCAGGTCGCGCGGGGGCACGGCGGCAATGGTCGCGCCTTCGTACTTAATGGCGGCGGCGGTCGCATCCTCTCGCACCACGCCGGTGGTGCCGGTGGCGTTGCGCAGTACCGCCTCGGTGGTACTGGCCGCGCTGCCGCGCAGGTAGCTCACCTTAACCTTGTCGCCAGGGCGGAAACGGGCCACCTGCTCCTGCAATTGCGAGGAAGTATTCACCGCCACGCCGTTGATTTGGGTAATGATGTCGCCCGTTTTCAGGCCGGCCTGGGCCCCGGCGCTGCCGTCGGTCAGGCCTTGCACATACACGCCGTTCAACGTGTTCAGCTTCTTTTCAGAAGCCAGCTTGGCATCCACTTCCTGAATTTGGACGCCGAGCAGGGCGCGCTGCACCACCTTGTATTTCAGCAGGTCATCGACCACTTTGCTGGCCAGCGAGCTGGGAATAGCGAACGAGTAGCCCTCGTAGCTGCCCGTGTGCGAGGCAATGGCCGAGTTGATGCCGATAAGGTCACCGTTCAGGTTCACGAGGGCGCCGCCCGAGTTGCCGGGGTTCACCACGGCATCGGTCTGAATGAACGACTCGATGCCCATGTTGTCCTTGCGGCGCAGGATGTCAATGTTCCGGCCTTTGGCTGAAATAATGCCGGCCGTTACGGTCGAGTTCAGGTTGAAGGGGTTGCCCACGGCGAGCACCCACTGCCCCACTCGCACGTCGTCGGAGTTGCCGTACTTGATGAAAGGCAGGTTATCGGCCTTCACTTTCAGCACGGCCAGGTCGGTATTGGGGTCGGCCCCCACCAGCTCGGCCTCGAACTTACGCTTGTCATCCAGCACCACCTCAATTTTCGAGGCTTTGTCGATGACGTGGTTGTTGGTTACGATGTAGCCGTTGGCGGCGATAATCACGCCCGAGCCCGAGCCCTGGCCGCCGCCCTGGGGCTGCTGGCCATGGAACTGGTCGAGCTGGTCGCCGAAAAACTGGCGCAGGAAGGGGTCCATCTGCTGCTGGCGCTGGTCGACGGGCGCAGCGGCGTATTCGGTCATTACGTGCACCACGGCCGGGGTTACGGCGGCGGCGGCGGCCACAAAGTTCAGGCCTTCGGGCACGGTATAGGGCGTGCTCCGCATCTCAGAAGTGTAACGCACCTGGGGGTTGGCGGCCACAGCCTGCGGGGCCACCATGGCGGGCTCCAGCAGCTTGTACCCCCCCACGGCCACGCCGCCGCCCAAAATGGCGGAGCCGAACAGGCCGAGCATCATTTGTTTTGCTTGCATGGGTAAGGGAAAATGGAAAAAAGTGAATGGGTGATTGACAGTTCTAAAGTAGCCGTCACCAAATGAACGCCGCATGATGATGCGGGACTATTTGCCCGCACAACGAAGCAAGGATTCAGTTTAGCGCCTCTGGGTTGCTTTTAGCCAAAAACAGGCCAATCGAGCAGCTGAGGGGCAATTTTAAGCTATAACAGAGAAGCCTGCAAAAAAGGCACCCCGGGAGGTGTCTTTTTTGCAGAAAACCCGCTCAATTGGCGGCTTTCGATGTAATACGCGCTGCTATTACGCACCGCCGGGCTAGCGCGGTTTCGGGGTTAGTGGCTAGTAGCACGCACTTTTAGTTCGCGTCGCGGACCGAGTTGTTACTCCGGCGTGGGGACGCGAACTAAAAATTTGCGCTACGATGCGCTGTACCCTAGCTCTGAAACCGCGCTAGTGCTGGGTGGGCAGCTGCTGGCGCTTGCCGGCATCCTGCCCATTCAGGAAGGTGTAGCGCAAATCGAGCCCCAGCACCGGCGTAATGGAGTTGAAACGACCGGCCGGGGTAGTGATGTTGCCCAGCACATCGGTTTGAGCCAGCACGATGCTATACTGGGTCTGATAGGCGAACCAGGGCGTGAAATCGAAGGCGGGGCTGAGGCGCACGCCCACCTCGGCCCGCAGGCTGGTGAACTGGATGGTGCGCTCATCCACGTCGGGGTTGTCGTCGGCCGAGAAGGCGCGCAGGTGGGTGGCGGCCTCGTAGCTCAGGCGCGGGCGCAGGGCCACGGCGTTGCCTACGGCAAAGGCTTCTTCCAAATCGGCGCGCAGCCGGGCGTTGGTCGAACCTTTAGCCCCCGTCTGGCCCGGGAAGTTGTGCTCCAGGCTCAGGCGCTGGCCAAAGGTGAGCGGCCCCAGCGGGCTGCGGTGGCGCAGCAGCACCTCGGGCAGCAGCGCGTAGGTTTTATTATACGAAATGTAGGGCAGCGTGCCCCCAATGCTCCAGTGCTCGCTCAGGAAATGCTCGTAGCCCACGCTCAAACGGCGCTGGTCGAAGCCCAGAAAGCGGTTGTTGCTGCCCACGCCGTTGTTGTCGGTGTTCTGCAGGCCCCGGGCCGAAATGAGCAGGTAGTCGGAACCGTCGAGCGCGAATTCGGCCTGTGCTTCGGGCACGAGCTGCAGGCCGGACACGGTGCGGCGGGTTTGGGAGGCGGCGGGGTAGGCCAGCAGCGCGGCAGCCAGCAAGGCCAGAGGTAGGAAGCGGTTCATGGAGTAGCGTGGACGCTGCG
>JALYUH010000299.1 GCA_030853985.1 Bacteroidota bacterium
GCGCAGCGAAGCATCTTTACCGCAATAGTAAATGATTGCTGCTGCGGTAAAGATGCTTCGCTGCGCTCTGCATGACGTTATTCTTCGCAACGCGCAGCAGCGTTATACCAGCTGCCGCAGCGCCATCTCGAACGAGCGTTGGGCGATGCCAGTGGGCTGGGCGTTTTCGGCGTGGGTGCGCTCCAGGGCTGCGCCGATGATGCGCGAGGTATCGGCGAAAATGGCTTGGTCGGTGATTTCCGCGCCGGTTTCCATCAGGTAAGCAAACACGCGGGCCATGCCGCAGTTAGCGATGAAATCGGGGATGACGGCCACGCGCTCGTCGGCAAATACGCCGGTGGGGCCGAAAAAAATCTCGGGGTCGGCAAACGGCACGTTGGCCCCGCAGCTAATGACCTTGAGGCCGCCCGCCACCAGCTGTTCCACTTGTTCGCGCGTAACGAGCCGCGAGGCCGCCGCCGGAATAAAAATTTCGGCCCCGATGGACCAGATTTTCTCGTTCACTTCCTCAAACGACAGCAGGTGGTCGCCCGTCAGCGCGTTGCCCTGCCGGGCCAGCAGTAGCGCCCGGATTTCCTCCAGGCCCAGCCCATCGGTGCTCAGCAGGCCCCCAACCCGGTCGATGATGCCCACGATGCGCACGCCCTGCCCGGCCAGGTAGTAAGCCGCCGCCGCGCCCACGTTGCCCCAGCCCTGAATAATGGCGCGCTGCCCAGCCAGCGCCGTGTTGGGCCACAGGCGGTAGTAGGGGCGCACGGCCTCGGCCACGCCGTAGCCAGTGATGAGGTCGGCCACGGTGTATTTGCGGGCCAGGTCGGGCGAAAAAGTCGCGTCCTCCACCACTTTGATGACGCCCTGGCGCAGCTGGCCCAGCTTCTGGATTTTCTGGGGCTCGGTGGCGCGGTAGTGGCCGTTCACCACGCCTTCCTGCGGGTGCCAGAGGCCGTACTCCTCGGTGATGGCGATGACTTCGTGAATCTCGTCCACGTTGAGGTCGCCGCCGGTGCCGTAGTAGTTTTTGAGCAGCGGAAACACGGCGCGGTACCAGCGCTCGAGCACACCACGCTTGCGCGGGTCCTGCGGGTCGAAGTTGATGCCCGACTTGGCTCCGCCAATGGCCGGCCCCGACACCGTAAACTTCACTTCCATGGTTTTGGCCAGGCTCTCTACCTCGCGCTTGTCCAGGCCCTTACGCATGCGCGTGCCGCCGCCGGCCGCGCCGCCCCGCAACGAATTGATGACGACCCAGCCCTCGGCTTCGGTTTCAGCGTCTTTCCATTCGAAGACAATTTCGGGGCGCTTATTCTCAAATTTGGCGAGCAGGTCGAGCATTACAGGGCATTAGTGGGGTGGGAAAAGCGGCCAGTCGGCCGGTTGGCAAAGGTAGCCATGCCCCCGCATGTAGCCGTAGACCCAGCTGCGGGCACCAGCTGGATTTATTAAGTTATAAAAATATAATATATTCAAGTATTGTATAAAGGATAACCCGCTTACCCATATTTCGCGTATTCATCCGGAACTACGGCTAATTGCCCAACGTCTTGCAGCAGTAGTTCCAAAGTATTGTACTTATCCTACAATTCCATTTACTTTTCACTTTTATAGAATTCATGAAACCATTGCATTCGCGTGTAGACGCGCACCAGTTGGACCGTGCTGCGGCTATGCTCAAGGTTCTCTCGCACCCCAAAAGACTCGCCATCGTCGACCTGCTGGGGAAGACCAAAGGCAAGGACAGCCAAATGTCGGTAACCGACATTTACCAGGCGCTGGACTTGCCACAAGCCATTGCCTCGCAGCATCTTATTACCCTCAAAGACCGGGGCGTCCTGAAGTCGAGCAAAATCGGCACGAAGATTTACTACTCGCTGGCCGTGCCGCAGCTGATGAAAGTCATCGACACCCTCGAAGATTACTCGGGCCGTATCTAAGCGGTTTTCCTTTCCGTTCTGCCAGATGAGGCTGCCCCGTAAGAGGCAGCCTTTCTTTTTACCCCGCCATCAGGCGCTGGCCGTCGAGAAGCCGGCGTGCAGCGCCAGTACCTGGGGCAGCAGCGGCTGCGCATCGTCGTTCACCAGCACGTAGTTGGCGCGCTGCATTTTTTCCTCCTCGCTCAGCTGCTTGGCCATGATGGCGGCCACTTCGGTGGCCGAGCGTTGCGGGTCGCGCCGCAGCACGCGGGCCGTGCGCACCGCCAGCGGCGCAAACACGGTAATGATGCGGTCGAGCTGCTTGTAGGAACCGGCCTCAAAAAGCAGCGCCGCTTCCTTCAGCACGTAGGCGTGGCCGGCCTGTTGCTGCGCGGTGGCCCAGCGCTCGAAATCGGTGCCTACATGGGGGTGTACCAGGGCGTTGAGCTGCGCCAGCCGCGCCGGGTTGTTAAACACCATACCTGCCAGCGCCGGCCGGTTGAGGCAGCCGGCCGCGTCATACGTGTCGGCCCCGAAAGCAGCCCGCAACTCCTCGCGCAGCGTCGCATCGTTTTCCATCACCCAACGGGCACGGGTATCGGCGTCGTACACGGGCACGCCCAGCGCCTGAAACAAGCGGCTGGCAATGCTCTTGCCCGAGCCGATACCGCCAGTGATGCCAATGCGTAACATGATATTACTATAAAGCTGAAAATGAATTGGCTAACGCCGGGCCAGATGCACACGTAAGGTGCTGGCGGAGGCCCGCACCCGAACCGGGGCCACTAGGTTAGCCTCCACGTTGCCGTCCTTATCGGGAGCGGACACGGGCACCGGGTAGGGGCTGGGCAGCGCCTGCACCAGGCTGGAGGGCCCCCGAAACGTGACCACCGCCGGCGTAAACGTCGCTTTATAACGCCGGGCCGAGTCGGGGGGTAGCGCCAGCAACAGGCGGCGCGTGGCTAGGCGGTCGAACGTCAGGCGTAGCGTGTCGCCCGACCACTCATTTACCTGCACACCTTCGAGAGCATTTTGCAGGCCGCGCCGCCACGCCTCGTCGGGCAGGTAGCGGGTGCCGGGGTAGGGCACGGGGCGTAGGTCGGCGGGGCGAGTGCCCCAGCCCAGGTTGGCCCGCAGCAGCCGCCAGCCCTGGCCGGTCACGCTCACGGCTACCTGCGCGGGCAGGGGCCGCAACGGCACGTAGCGGGCCGTGTCGTAGTGCCAGGCCAGCGCGAAATTCAGGCGGGTGGTGTAGGTTTTGTTCAGCGCATTCATCTGCCAGAACAGGCCCGCCGCCAGCATACAAGCCGTAATGGCCCGGTAAAAGCTGGGCTCCTGGCCCGCGAAGGGGCGCACAAACCAGCGCAGCAGCGTGCCAGCCCGGGTCAGCGGCCCATCCATGGCCTACGAGGCGATGGTTTCGCCGGTGTTAGTACCCGCCGTGGTCTTGGTGGCTACTTCGCGGGCAATGGCCGAGCGGTCGAAGCGCAGCTTGGTGCCGCGGTCCACCTCTACCACTACCGTGTCCTCGGTCATATCAACCACGAGGCCGTGCAGGCCGCCGATGGTGACGATGCGCGCGCCCTTGGCCAGCGACTGCCGAAAGCTTTTGGCATCGGCCGCCCGCTTTTGCTGGGGCCGAATCATGAAGAAGTAAAATAGGCCCGCCGCCACCAGCAGGAAAAGCGGCTGCACGTATTCGGAACCGCCAGTGGCTTGCAGTAAAAGAGTGATGAGCATAGGTCGAAAGAAAAAGGCTTACAGAGGTTTGTCGGCGGTAGTCAGCACGTTGCCCTTGATGGCAATGGTGGTAATGGTGGGCTGGGTGTTGGCCCGCACCGCCACTTGCTTGTTGATGATGCCCTGCTTGCCGCGGCTATCAAACTGCACTTCCATGGTGCCCTGTGCGCCGGGAGCTACGGGCTCCTTGGTCCAGCTGGGCGTGGTGCAGCCGCAGGAGGCCGTGGCGTCCGCAATCAGCAGCGGCGACTTGCCGGTGTTGGTGAACGTGAAGGTATGGCGCACTTTGCTGTCGGGCTTGATATCGCCAAAGTCGAACTCCGCTTCGGCAAATTTCATCACCGGGGCGTTGGGGTTGGGCGCTTCGTTCTCGCTCACCACGTTGGGGTTATCCACGGTGGGGTTGGCGGTGTCGTTGGTCACGGTGGCGCCGGCGTTCATGCCTTCGGTGCCGGCTTCGGTGGCTTTGTCGCGGTTGCAGGCAGCCAGCGAGAGCGCGGCGGCCAGAATCAGGTAGTGTTTCATAATAGTAAAGGATTGTTGGCAGCGGTTAGCGGTGGGCTTCGATACCGGCAAGCGCCCCAAAAAATGGTTATACAACGGCGCTCGACGCATTTTTTCTGAATAAGGCTACAGCGTACAACTGAAGCGCGCCCAGCACCAGAGGCCCTACGGTTTTACCAAGGTCGTGCTGGTAAAGCCCCACGGCCGCATCCACGAACTGAATAAAGCCTGCCAGCAAGCCTAGCACAATCAGGGCCGAAGTAGCGCGCCGGGCAATGGCGATGACGATGGCAATGGCCAGCGGAAGCGTACGGGCGGCCGCATACAGGGCAAACACAACGGACGCCTCGGTTGGCACAACGCCCGCTGGCAGCATCGCCTCCGGCTTTATCAGGCCGGCGATAGCAAAACCGCTGGCTACCAGCACGTTCAGCAGGGTAATTCCGGACGCTAGGCGCATGGTTATAGCTTGGCAATAATGCTTTGGGCAAACTGGCTGGTGCTGGCTTTGCCACCGAGGTCGCCGGTGCATTCGTCCTGGTTCATCAGCGTCGCTTCCAGAGCTTTGTCGATTTTGTCACCCATGGCGTGCTCGCCAAGGTGGTGCAGCATCATGATGGCCGAGCGGAGCAGGGCCGTAGGGTTGGCTTTGCCCTGGCCGGCAATGTCGGGGGCCGAGCCGTGCACGGCTTCAAAAATGGCCATGTCGTCGCCGATGTTGGCACCCGCCACCACGCCCAGGCCGCCCACGAGGCCGGCGCAGAGGTCCGACAGCAGGTCGCCGAACAGGTTAGTGGTCACAATCACGTCGAACTGCTCGGGCTTGGTCACAAGCTGCATGCACATGTTATCGATGATTTTATCCTCGAACACAATCTGCGGAAACTCCAGGCTGGCTTCTTTGCACGCATTAATCATCAGCGTGCCGGCCATCTTGATGATGTTGGCTTTGTGGGCCAGCGTCACCTTTTTGCGGCCGTGCTTGGCGGCGTAGGCAAAGGCGGCGCGGCAGATTTTGCGCGAGCCTTCCACCGTCACGCGGGCGATGGAATCGGCAATGCCGAGGCGCTCGTCCCACATCTCCAGGCCCGAATAGAGCCCTTCGGTGTTTTCCCGAAACAGCACCAAATCAATGCCTTCGTAGCGCGTGTGGATGCCAGCCGTGGTTTTGCTGGGCCGCACGTTCTGGTAGAGGTCGTACTTCTGGCGCAGCGTCACGTTGATGCTGCGGAAGCCTTTGCCCACGGGCGTCGTAATCGGGCCTTTGAGGGCCACCTTATTCTTTTCCAGCGACTTGAGTAGGGAATTTGGAATCAGCTCGCCCGACTGGTCGAAGGTGGTCTGGCCGGCATTCTGCTCTTCCCACTGAATGGGCACCTGCGCGGCGGTAAAAATATCGGTTACCGCTTGCGTGATTTCGGGGCCTATGCCATCGCCGGGAATAAGGGTTACTACGTGCATCGTATCTGGTAATGAATGACTGGATGAGAAAGCAAAGAACGGAATGAGGGAATGAGCGGAGGCTGAATTTTCATCGGCCGTTCACTCATTCTCCCACTCCGTCAGTCACTTAGGCACCCGTAAAAAAAATTAAGCGCCCTTGCGGGAATTGATTTGGTTGATAAGCTGGTCGACATCGCCGAGCAGTTGTTCGGCTTTCGACTTCGCGTCGGAAATCACGCGCTGGCCTTCGCTTTTGGCCGATGACTGGCCCATGCCTTCGCGGCTGGTGACGAGGCTGTCGGTGAGGTCGGCGAGGACCGAGCGGTACTTTTCGAGCTGGTAGCTAATCCAGGAACGGGTTTCGGTGCCGGGTTCGGGGGCATAAAGCAAGCCAAGGGCTGCGCCGGCGAGGGCGCCGCCCGTGAAGCACAGGATGCCGGTGGTGGTTTTGCTAGCCATGAGTTATCGAGATTGGGAAGGTGAGCGTAAAGGAAAGTTCAACGGTCGATGGACCGGTGAAGTTTTGCGACCGGGCTACTGGTTATCCAGCAAGCCGCGGCCCGATTTGCGAATGTCGCCGCTGGCGGCCAAATCCGTCGCCAGCTTGTCGAGAATGCCGTTAACAAATTGTTTGCTTTTGGGCGTACTGTAGAGCTTGCTAATTTCAATGTACTCGTTGATAGTGACTTTCACCGGAATGCCGCGAAACAGCTGCATTTCGGTCAGTGCCATTTTCAGGATGATTTTATCCAGTAGCGCCACGCGCTCCACATCCCAGTTTTGCACCGAGCCGGCGATGAGCTTCTCCATCTTGTCGTCCTCGATGAGCGTCTGCTTATAGAGGGTTTCGGCGAACTCGCGGTCGTCGGCCCAGTTGGCCGACAGGTTCATCAGCTCCTGCGAAGGCTCGGCGGCGAAGGGCAGCATTTTCAGCGTCTTCAGCACCAAATTGCGCACGATGGGCCGGTTTTCCTCCCAGTTCAAATCATCCGACTCCAGCTGGCGCGGCAGGGCCTCGCCCTTGAACACGAAGTCTTTGTAAATGTGCCGCAGGATTTCGAGGTCCGTGTCGTAATCCATCTCCGGCTGGTCGATGTCCTTGCCGGTCAGGTAGGCGCGCACCGTTTCGTCGGCCTTCAGCTCCTCCCAGCCGGCGCGCAGGGCTTCCAGCTCCTCCTTGCCTTCCCAGGCCAGCTTGCGCCGAATGTTCTGACTCTGAAGCTGCTCATTTCCCATGAGCTTGGCAGTAGCCTTGTTCTTATGGAGGCGCGTGGCGTCCAGCGCATCTTCGCGTGGGCCGAGGCGGCGGCGCTCCTCGCGGCTCTGCTCTTCCTCAATCACGCCGAGCAGGGCAGCGGGGATGTTCAGCAGGTGCAGGTACTGGTCGTGGATGCTTTCGGCCCCCACCAGCAGCTGCCCGCCATAGAACTCGCCGTCCTTCTTCACCTGGTTCTGGAAGGAGTCGATGGCCTCGGTCACGGCCTTGTCCACGGCTTTGTCGTCCGTTTTTTCGGGCATGGTGCCGGTGCGGTACCAGTCGCGCAACTGGGCTTCGCCCATTTTGCGCTGGCCTTCCAACTGGCGACGGTCAGGGGCCTCTTTGGCCGTCAGGTCGGGCTCGAAAGCAGCCGCGATACGGTCCTGCGCCAGCATCAAATCGGCTCCCACCGCCTGGTGGTAGGAGTAGAGCGACTGCATGACTTTGATACGAAGGAGGCGGCGATTGAGCATTTTGGTTGAAATTGTAAATTTTGAATTATAAGTTATAAATTACTGATTATGAGCTGAAAACCGCACAAATTACTACGCAGCTTTCAATTCATAATTCAAAATCTATAATTTATAATACCTGTTAATAGGTCGACTTCACCCGGCCCACGCTGGCAATGCGCTCCTTGGCCTGCTTGATGGCAGCGGCCTGCGGGTGCGTGCCTTCTTCTTCGGCCTTGGCCAAAACCTGGAGGGTGAAATCGTAGATTTTTTCGGTTTGGGTGAGGGCACCCTGGCGGCTGCCGCCCGTTACTTCGGAATACACGTTGATGAGGCCGCCGGCATTGATGAGAAAGTCGGGGGCGTACACGATGCCGCGGCGCACGAGCTCGGGGCCGTGCTGGTTTTCCACTTTTAGCTGGTTGTTGGCGCAGCCGGCCACTACGCGGGCCTTCAGGCGCGGAATGGTGTCGTCGTTGAGCGTGGCTCCCAGGGCACAGGGCGAGTAAATGTCCATTTCCTGGTCGTAAATCTCGTCGAGGCCCACGGCGGTGGCGCCGAAGCGGCTGGCGGCTTCTAGGGCGCGGTCTTCGTAATAATCGGTCACGATGAGCTTCGCGCCCTCTTTCTGGAGGTGCTCGAGCAGGTAGTTGCCCACGTGGCCCGTGCCCTGCACACCAATGCGCTTGCCAGCCAGGCTTTCCGAGCCGAATGCCTTTTTGGCGGCGGCTTTCATGCCCATGTACACCCCGTAGGCCGTCACCGGCGAGGGGTCGCCGCTGCCGCCCATGCTCTCGGGCAGGCCGGCTACGTGCTTGGTTTCCATGTGGATGTACTCCATGTCCTTGGTGGTCATGTTCACATCTTCAGCCGTGATGTACTTGCCGTTCAGGTTTTTCACGAAGCGGCCAAACTTGCGCAGCAGGGCCTCGGTTTTCAGCGTGGCGGCGTCGCCGATGATGACGGCTTTGCCACCGCCGAGGTTCAGGCC
>JALYUH010000324.1 GCA_030853985.1 Bacteroidota bacterium
AGCAGCGGCACCGGCAGCGCCGCTGCCCCCGCGTGCCGGGCATTGAAAGCCGCCAGCACCACCGGCACAAAAGCCCAGAACGTGTAAAGCTCCCACATGTGCCCGAAGTAGCCAAACGCCGCCGCCCGGAACGCCGGCTGCCGGAACCCCGCCAGAAACGCCGTGAGCGCCGGGCGCGCGCCGGTCCGGCGGAAAGGCCCATCGGGTACCAGCCGCAGCAGGGCCGCGCCGCCCAGCAGCGCCAGGCCGGAAGTAGCCCAAGCCACCGCCTGCCACGGCAGTTGCCCGCCCACACTCTTGAGCAGGTGCGGAAATGCGGTGCCCAGCACCAGCGCCCCCACCAGCCAGCCCAGCGAGCGCCCCAGCCCGGCCTCGTAGTAGTCGGCCGCTATTTTCATGCCCACCGGGTAGATGCCGGCCAGGAAAAACCCCGTGAGCACCCGGCAGGCCAGCAGCCCCGCTACCGGCAGCCCCGGCAGCACCAGCCCCAGGTTGCACAGTGCCGCCAGCGCCGCACTCAGCGCAAACACCCGCGACGGGGAGAAGCGGTCGGCCACGGCCAGCAGCGCAAAAGCCAGGGTACCGGCAATGAAGCCCAGCTGCACGGCGCTGGTGAGCGTGGCCACAAAACCAGGCCCCTGGTGCAGGCGCGCCGCCATATCGGGGGCCACGGCATTGCCGGCAAACCACAGCGAGGTGCAGCAAAACTGCGCCCCCACAATGACGGGAAGAATACGGGACATGAACGGGAGCGGGTGGGAGAGAGCCAGCAAAGTACCGCCATTTCGCCGAACGGCCTTTCTTGCTGGCCCGCTGCCTTCGCTCAGACTGCGGCCAGCGTATGTAAGGTTACGCCGAGAACGTACCTTTGCCCCGTGCAACAGTTAGAAAACTCCCTCAAAACCGCCCTGCAAGCTGCCGCGCAGGCCGTATTCGGCGTCGAAATTCCGCCCGCCAGCCTCACGCTCCAGCCCACGCGCAAGGAGTTTGCCGGCAGCTTTACGCTCGTCACGTTTGCCCTCACCAAGGCGCTGGGTAAAGGCCCCGAGCAGATTGGCCAGGCCCTGGGCGAGTGGCTGAAAAGCAACGAGCCCCGCGTGCGCGGCTTCAACGTGGTGAAGGGTTTCCTCAACCTCGAAATTGCCGATGCCGAGTGGCTGGCCGTGTTTGAGCAGCTGCGCGCGCAGCCCGCCACCGTGCCCGTGGCCACCGATGGCCCGCAGAACGTGGTGGTCGAGTATTCCTCGCCCAACACCAATAAGCCCCTACACCTGGGCCATTTGCGCAACAACTTCCTAGGCTACTCGGTGGCCGAGATTCTGAAGGCCACCGGTGCCACGGTATCCAAGGTGAACCTGGTGAACGACCGGGGCATTCACATCTGCAAGTCGATGCTGGGCTACCAACGCTTCGGCCACCAGGAAACGCCCGCAAGTGCCGCCGTCAAAGGCGACCACTTGGTGGGCAAGTACTACGTGCTGTTCGAGAAGCACTACCGCGAGGAAGTGCGCCAGCTCGAAGCCGAAGGCGTGGCCCCCGACATCGCCAAGCGCCAAGCCCCGCTGATGCTGGACGCCCAGCAGATGCTGCAGCAGTGGGAGGCCAGCGACGAGGAAGTAGTATCCCTCTGGCACCAGATGAACGGCTGGGTATACGAAGGCCACAATGCCACCTACCAGGCCATTGGCGTCGATTTCGACAAGTTCTATTACGAATCGGGCACCTACCTGCTGGGTAAGGAGCGGGTAGAGGAAGGCATGAGCAAGGGCGTATTCTTTCACAAGGAAAACGGCTCGGTGTGGGTGGATTTGCAGGCCGAGGGGCTCGACGAAAAGCTCCTGCTCCGCGCCGATGGCACCAGCGTGTACATCACCCAGGACCTGGGCACGGCCGAGCTCAAGTACCAGGATTTCGGCTACGACAGCAGCATCTACGTCATCGCCGACGAGCAGAACTACCACATGCAGGTGCTGCAAGCCACGCTCAAAAAGCTGGGCAAGCCCTACGCCGACGCCATCCATCACCTGAGCTACGGCATGGTGGACCTGCCCACCGGCAAGATGAAAACCCGCGAAGGCACCGTGGTCGATGCCGACGAGCTGGTGCGCGACGTAGTGGCCGCCGCCAAAGCCGCCACCCTCGAAAAAGGCAAAACCGAAGGCCTTTCGGATGCCGAATTGGAGGAGCTGTACCATCTGCTGGGCTTGGGCGCGCTCAAATACTACCTGCTGAAAGTGGACCCCAAGAAGCGCATGCTCTTCAACCCCGAAGAATCGGTGAACCTGGAAGGCCACACCGGCCCATTCATCCAGTATTCGCACGCCCGCATTGCCGCCATCCGCCGCAAAGCCGCCGAGCTCGGCCTCACCGAAACCGCCGACTGGAGCCAAATTGCCACCCTCGAACCCACCGAGCGCGAGCTGATTCAGGAGCTGGCCCGCTACGCCTCGGTCGTGGCCGAAGCTGCCCGCAACCTCTCGCCCGCCGTGGTCGCCCAATACGCCTACGATTTGGCGAAGGCCTATAATCGGTTCTACGCCGAAGTGTCGATTTTTCAGGAAACCGATGCGGCGAAGCGCAGCTTGCGAGTGGCACTGTCGGCCCGCGTGGGTGAGCAGATAAAGGCCTCGCTGGGCCTGCTGGGCATCCAAGTGCCCGAGCGCATGTAGCGCGGAATTTGTAGTCCGCGTCCCCGGCGGAAACCCGGACGATTTTAACGGTGCGGGGACGCGGACTACAAAGTCCGCGCTACTGCCCAACTAGTAGAAACATGAAAAGCATTGCCGTTTACTGCGGTTCCAGCGCCGGAACCAACCCCAATTACATCACCCAGGCGCAAGCCCTCGCCAAGGTAATGGTGGCCCAAAACCTCACGCTGGTGTACGGTGGCGGCCGCGTGGGCCTGATGGGCACCATCGCCGATGCCGTGCTGGCTCTGGGCGGTGATGTTATCGGCGTCATCCCCGATTTTCTGGATGCCAAGGAGCTGGCCCACAAGGGCTGCACCGAGCTGCACGTCGTGAAAACCATGCACGAGCGCAAGCTGATGATGGCCGACCGCGCCGATGGCTTCATTGCCATGCCCGGCGGCTATGGCACCCTCGAAGAGCTGTTCGAAGTCCTGACCTGGGGCCAGCTCGGCCTGCACCAAAAGCCCGTAGCCCTGCTGAACGTGGACGGCTACTACGACCTGCTCCTCCAAGCCCTCGACCGCATGCGCGACGACAAGCTACTGCGCGCCGAAAACCGCGCCCAGCTCCTGCAATCGGCTGATGTGGAGGACCTGCTGGCCCAGATGGCGGCCTACCAGCCGGTGCAACTGGAGAAGTGGCTGACGCCGCCCACGACCTGATGTACCGTGGACTTTGCGAATCCGCGCGTGGCACGACACCTGGGCCGTCTCCCACGCGCGGACTCGCAGCGTCCACGGTACGCCGAAACCCTGTTGGCCTGCGTGTGGTTATGCACGCAACTGCGCAATTTCTTTCCCTCAACCCATGAACAAGTCCCTTCTTTTCACGCTGGCCACTGCCGCTACGGCCGTGGTTTTCATCGCCGCCAAACCAGCCACCCCCCCCGCCATGACTGAAACTGAAGCCCTCACCGCCGCGCCCGCCTCCGTCTACGACTTCACCGTGAAATCTATCGACGGCAAGGACGTGAAGCTGAGCCAGTACAAGGGCAAGAAGCTGCTGATTGTGAATACTGCTTCGGAGTGCGGCTACACGCCGCAGTACAAGGAGCTGGAAGAGCTATACAAAAAGCACGGCGACAAAGTAACCGTGCTGGGCTTCCCGGCCAACAACTTTGGCGGCCAGGAGCCCGGCACCGAAGCCCAGATTGCCACCTTCTGCGAGAAGAACTACGGTGTCACGTTCCCGCTGTTCAGCAAAGTCTCGGTGAAGGGCATTGACACCGCGCCGCTGTTCAAATTCCTGGCCGACCGCACCCGGAACGGGACCGTGAGCGACGCGCCCAACTGGAATTTCTGCAAATACCTGGTCGATGAAAAAGGCTACGTAGTGAAGTTCTACCCTTCGAAAGTGACCCCGCTCAGCCCCGAGCTGCTGGCCGATATTATGAAATAGCACTGTGCGGTAAGCTGTAGTTGATACCGTAAGGCCGTTTGATTTCCGTTCCGAACGCAGCCCAAGCTACCGCCCGGTATCTTGGGTTGTTTGGCTTATAAAGACCTGTTTGCGCCGTTCCTTTACGGCCCTACGGTGTCAGCTACAGTTTACCGCACTATGTCCCCCTGGATTTCCGCATTTCGCCCCCGCACGCTGCCGCTGGCTTTGGCCAGCATTCTTACGGGTGCTTTCCTGGCCAAAGCCGCCGGCCAGCTCAATGTGCTGGTGGTGGCCCTGGCGGCCCTCACCACCATCCTGCTCCAAATCCTGAGCAACCTCGCCAACGACTACGGCGACTCCCAGAACGGGGCCGACAGCATCCACCGCGAAGGCCCGCAGCGCGCCGTGCAGAGCGGGGCCATCACCCCGGCCCAAATGAAGCGCGGCATGTGGGTTTGCGGGCTGCTAGCGCTGGGCAGCGGCCTGGCGCTGCTGTGGGTGGCGCTGGGGGCGGCGGGCCTGGGCTTGTTGCTGGCGTTTCTGGCGCTGGGGCTGGCCGCCATCTGGGCGGCGGTGAACTACACGGCGGGCTCGAATCCGTATGGCTACGCCGGACTGGGCGACATTTCGGTATTCCTGTTTTTTGGGCTGGTGGGCGTGTGCGGCACGTATTTTTTGCAAACGCGCACGCTGCCGCTGGCCGTGCTGCTGCCGGCGGCGGCGCTCGGCTGTTTCGCCACGGCGGTATTGAACGTCAATAATATCCGCGACATTAATTCCGATGTGCTGGCCGGCAAAATCACTATTCCGGTGCGGCTGGGGCCCATTTATGCGCGGCGCTACCACTGGCTGCTGCTACTTATTGGGGTGGGCTGCGCCACGGTATTTGTGGCCCTCACCTACCACTCGCCGTGGCAGTGGCTGTTTGCGCTGGCGGTGCCGCTGTTCGTTTTCAATGCCCTGCAGGTGTGGCAGCGGCAGGAATCGAAGCAGCTCGACCCGCTGCTGAAGCAAATGGCCCTGAGCACGCTGGTGTTCACGGTGCTGTTTGGGGTGGGGCAGGTGCTGGGGTAAGGTAAAAGAGGTTAACGTGCGTCAACCATGATTCACTTTAATTTCACCGCTAATCATGCCCAAAACCGTCTTTATCACCGGCACGTCCACCGGCATCGGCGCGGCTGCCGTGCGCCTCTTCGCCCAGCACGGCTGGCAGGTGGCCGCCACCATGCGCAACCCCGCCGACGCGAAGTTCGACGACCTGCCCAACGTCCGCGTCTATGCCCTCGACGTGACCGATGCTGCCGCCGCGCCCCGCGCCATCCAGCAGGCCCACCAGGATTTCGGCGGACTCGATGTGCTCATCAATAACGCCGGCTATGGCCTCGTCGGTCCCTTCGAAACCGCCACCGATGCCCAGATTCAGGAGCAGTTTGCTACCAACGTTTTTGGCGTGTTCGCCGTGACGCGGGCCGCGTTGCCGCTGTTGCGGGCGCAGAAGTCCGGCGTAATCATCAACATCACCTCGGTGGGCGGCCGTACGGCTTTCCCGATGAACTCGCTATACCATGCCACCAAATTCGGCCTCGACGGCTTCTCCGAGTCGCTGTGGTACGAGCTGGCCCCACTCGGCATTCAGGTGAAAGTGGTAGCGCCCGGCGGCGTGGCCACCGACTTCGCCACCCGTTCCCTCAAAATGACCATCGACCCCGCCAACGAGGCCGACCCCTACGCCGGCCAAATGCGCAGCGTGCTGGCCGCCTTCGGGGCTCGCAGCGGCGGTGGCTCTTCGGCCGAGCAGATTGCCGAAGCCATCTTCACCGCCGCTACTGATGGGTCTTCCCAGCTCCGCTACATTGCCGGCGATGATGCCAAAAGCATTCTCGGCGCAAAAGCCCAGATGAGCGAAGCCGATTTCGCGGCCATGATTAAGCAGAATTTCGGCGTGTAAGTGCTTCAGACGCGCGCCAGCATGCCTGATATGAAAAGCAGGAGTGCAATAAAAAAGCGGCCTTCAGGGGCCGCTTTTTTATTGCACTCATTTCCCACTATTCGGCCGACGCAGTTGGCGCGTCTGGTGCCGCCGGCGTTTCGCCAGCTGTTCCCGTGGCTGAGCCTTCCGGCTTGGGGCCGCGCTTGCGGTTGCGACCGCCACGGCTACGCCGACGCTCGCCTTCGGGGCCAGTTTCGCCTTCGGGCCGCAGCTCGCGGGGCGGGCGGCTTTCGCCTTCGGCACGGGGCTCGCGGGGTGGGCGAGCTTCACCTTCCGGCTGTAGGGCGCGGGGCTCGCGGGGCGGGCGGGCTTGGCTTGCGCCTTCCTTGGGTTCACCTTCGGGGCGCGGGGCGCGCTCGGGGCGGGGGGGGCGGTCGCGTCGCTCTTCACCTTCGGGGCGGGGCGGGCGCTGGTAAGGCACGGTGGGGGCATGGCCGGCATCGAGGGCGGCCAGGGCATTTTT
>JALYUH010000333.1 GCA_030853985.1 Bacteroidota bacterium
GTTCGGTGCTGGGCTCGCGCGGCTCGCGGGCTTCGCGCGGGGCGCGGGCTTCGGCGGTGGGAACTTCGCCCTCGCCCCGGCCTTTTTTACGCTTGCTGCGCTTGGCACTCGACTTAATTTTGTCGTCGAGACGGTCGAGCGAGCCTTCCACGATGGCCGATACTTCGGGCTCGGGCGCTTCTTCGCGGGGCGGCAGCAGGCTTTCGATGGTTTCGCCGCGCTTGTTCACTTCCAGCAACTCCCGCACGCGGCTGGTATCCAGCATCACCCAGTTGTTGTCGCCCTTGAAGGCAAACCACGTGCGGCGGCGGAAAATGTCGGTTTTCTGCAAAAAGGCCTCGCCCTTGGTGGTTTTCAGGGGGCGCTGCACCTGCGGAATATCCTTCAGCGCATCCAGGTACGCATCCAGCTCATAGTTGAGGCAGCATTTGAGGCGGCCGCACTGGCCGGCCAGCTTCTGGGGGTTCAGGCTTAGATTCTGGTAGCGGGCGGCGGTGGTGCTCACGGTTTTGAAGTCGGTGAGCCAGGTCGAGCAGCACAGCTCGCGGCCGCAGATGCCGAGGCCGCCGATGCGGCCGGCTTCCTGCCGCAGCGAAATCTGGCGCATCTCCACGCGCACCCGAAACTCGTCGGCCAGCCGGCGAATGAGCTCGCGGAAGTCCACCCGGTCCTCGGCCGAGTAGTAGAAGAGGGCGCGGGTACGGTCGGCCTGGTACTCCACGTCGCTCAGCTTCATGCGCAGGCGCAGCTCGCTCACCATGGCCCGGGCCCGGAACATGGTGCCGGTTTCGAGGTCGCGCACGGCCTGCCAGCGCTCCTCATCGTCGGGCGTAGCTACGCGCAGAATGTTGCGGATTTCCTTCGAGTCGGTGGGGATTTTCTTTTTGCGCATTTGCAGGCGCACCAATTCGCCCTTCAGCGAAACGTGGCCCAGGTGCCAGCCGCTGCCGGCGGCATCCACCACCACGGCATCGCCGGTCACGAGCGGCAGGCGCAAGTCGTTGCGCATGAACTCCTTGCGGCCGCCCTTGAAGCGCACTTCCACGAGGTCGAAGCCGGCAAACGAGTCGGGTATCTCCACATCCTGGAGCCAATCGAAGACATTCATGCGGTTGCAGCCGCCGGTGCTACAGCCGCCATTTGATTTGCAGCCGCCCGGCTTAGTGCCGCAGCCGCCGCCGGAAGAACAGGTTGAACAAGCCACTGGTCAGATACTTATATAGTTGAGCGAAAAGCAGGTTTTCGCGAAAATTCGGTTCCTAGCAAAGATACACAATTAGGCCAGCGAGGGTCGGGTTGGTCGCTACCGGCGCCGCATCAGATTCTCACCGGGCCTCGTTTCGCCAGCAGCAGGGCGGTGCCGGCTACTCGCATCCGGCACCCAATGGAAACCCGAATAGCGGCGCAGCATTGCCGTTTTGCCTATTTCACTATTCTAATAGTTTATTACACTGTCTTCTATAAGATTTTGGCATTTATAACAAATAATTGGTCAATAAAATGTTGTTTTTAACGCTAAATAGCCACTTTTTTAGATTATTTTCAAAATAATGGGCATTTCACTCTGCTTGCACATAATTTCTACCCCTCTATATTCGTCCATCATTCACCAACCCTCACCCCTCACAAATTCTATGAAAGTATTCAAACTTCTCCCCATGTTCGCGCTGCTCGGCGGTGCGCTGGCAGTCTCTTCGTGCAGCAAGAAAGAAGAAGCCGCCGCCGTTGCCCCTACCACTGCTTCGGCAGATGCGATGGCCCAAATCAAAGCCCTGGGCTTCAATGCGCAGGATGCCAAAAAAGTTGACGGTGGCTACGTAGTGGAAGGCGACATGCTGCTAACCAATGAGTTGCTGGCCAGTGCCCCCGGCTACGCCACCCTGCGCGTGGGCCAGGATGAGCAGTACCGCACCACCAACCTGGTGGGCAGCCTGCCGCGCGTGCTGACCGTGAGCATCAGCAGCTCGTTTCCCTCGGCTTATGTATCGGCCATCGATGAGGCTATCCGGCGTTACAACGCGGAGGGCCTGCGGGTTACCTTCCGGCGCGTAAGCAGCGGTGCCCAAATGCCCGTGAAGTACTCGTCGAACTTGGGTACCGGTGTACTGGGCCAGTCGGGTGGCTTCCCCAGCGGCGGCAACCCCGCTCCGGGCTTCACCCTAGTGCCGAACGTCATCAACAGCTCGAACGTCAACTACATCGCCACCATCATGGCCCACGAGATGGGTCACTGCATCGGCATGCGCCACACCGACTACTACAACCGCGCCTATAGCTGCGGCGGTAGCACTTCGAACGAAGGTGCCAGCACGGTGGGGGCCATCCTCATCCCCGGCACGCCTTCGTCGGCCGAGCCGAGCTCGTGGATGCTGGCCTGCGTGGGCAATGGTGTAAACCGCCCCTTCACGGCCAACGACCGCACGGCCCTGAACTACATCTACTAGCCTCGGCTAGTGGTTCAAACAGAAAATGCCCCGGCTCGTGCGAGCCGGGGCATTTTCTGTTTCGGCGTTATTATATTGCAGCGGGCGGGCAACTGGCCTACGGTATCAGGGCTGAGCTGGCGCGGGCCAGTAGCTACTCAACCCAAGCAGCGGACTAGCCGCGTAGCGGTCATACCCGGTAGAGCGACAGGTTGGTGGGAAAACCATACAGGTTGGCGGGAAAACCGCGTAGCGGTGACAGAAACACCTGGGAATCTGTTACCACTACGCGGTTTTGATTCATTTTTCGACCACTCCCTACTAACCTGTCGCCCTACCGGGCACGACCGCTACGCGGCTAGTCCGCCACTGGGGTTGCTTATTGTACTATCACCCGAATTACCTGCTGCGCCTGGCCTTCGGCCTGCACTCGCAGCAGGTACAGGCCCGGACGCAGCCCACTGGTATCGAGCTGGTTGATTTGACCTTCGATGGTAGCGGCGCGTTGGAACCGGCCCAGCGTATCATAGAGCCGCACGACCACCACGCCGGGCGTATTAACCACCTATTGCAGCGGCTCGCCGGCCTTTACCGGGTTGGGGTAGGCCTGGGCCAAGCCGGTGCGCAACAGGAAAGCCTCTTCGTTACCGCTGTAAAACTGCTGGCCAGCGATATTATCGAGCCGCACGCGGTAGAGGTAGCGGCCGGCGGCCGGCGGCTGGTCGCTGAACGTGAAGGTGGTAGTGCTCAATGGGCTGATGGTTTGCACGGCCTCGAAGCGGCCATCGGGCCGCTGCCGCTCCAGCGTGGCCGACTTTAGGTGGTACACCGTGCCGAGGATTACATCGAAGCGAATGGTTTCATCGACCAGCTGCCGGGGCAGAAAGGAGCGGAAATAGCACGCCGTGCCCGAAGTGGTGTAGTTGATGGTGGGGCCCGGCGCACCCACGCGCCCGCCCACGACGGGAGCCACGGCGTAGTACAGGGCTGGCAGTTGGGCGCGGCCGAGCACCACCGCCGTGTCGGCCGTTTGGAGCAGCGGCTCCAGATACGTGGCGCCGAGCTGGTACACCTGGTAGCGCGCCACGCCCGGAATACGCGGCCATTGCAGCAACGCTTCCTCCGGGCAGGCGTAGCCGACCTGCACCGCCGGGGCCCGCACAATGGTGAAGGTATCGGACACAAATTCACTCCCACCGCTCACCAACCGCACTTGCGCCAACGTGGCGGTATCGGGTACGGCCCAAGTGGCGCGGGTAGCAGCTAAAGCGACGGAAGTATTCAGCACGCGCCAGCCGGGGCGGCCCACGGGGCGATAATCGAGGCGAGCGGTGGCGGCCGCCGGGCCGCTCCACTGCCAGCGCAGGGTGGCCGTGGTACCGGGGCGCAGGTTATCGGTCCGCACGGGAAAGGTCCAGGTGAGGCCGGGCGGGCTGAATTCGTAGGCGAGGCTGAAGGCCTGTGGGCCCTGCGGCACCGCGTAGCCGCGCACGTGCAGCTCGTAGGTGCCCGCAGCGGGCAGGGTGAGAGTAATTTGCTCGGCGTTATTGAGGTGGTCGGCCCGGCGGCGTGCGGGACGGGCCAGCGAGTCGGCATTGGGGTAGCTGCTCAGGGCCCAGGGCAGCCAGCGCTGGCCGCCGCTCACGGCCACCAGTTCCAGGTCGAGGTCGTTGACGAGGGCCGCAGCAGCGTTGGCAGCGGCAGCGGGGTCGCTCCAAACCAGCGTGGCTTTGAGTTGCTGCTGGCCGGCGGGTACTGTGAGGCGGAATATTTGGTCGGTGCCCGCCGTGGCGCTTCCCCCGAAAAAACGGCCGGCCCGCATGGTACTCACGGCTCCCAGCGCATCGGCCTGCCCATAGCCGCTGAGGTAGTCTACTTCGGCCGGGCCGAGGTCATCGGCGCTGTTCAGGAGCGCCGCTTTAACGAGGGCGGCGGGCGGCAGCGTACCGGCGTGCTGGTCGCGGTACTGCTGCTGCAGCAGGATGCTGATGCCCGATACCAGCGCGGCCGACTCCGACGAGCCGCCCTCGCCATTGGCCACCAGCTCGGGCTTGATACGCCCGTCATAGGCCGGGCCGCGCGAACTGAGGGCGGCCACCTGGCCGCTGGGGTCGGTAGCGCCCACGGTGAGCGTATTCTTCGACATTTTGAATTGCCCGGTGATGTTGGCAAACTTCACAATGCCCTGGTAGGCTCCGCTGGGGCTGGCCAGCGTGCCCACATTACCCGCCGAAAATACGTGCAGCAGCAGCGGAAACTGCTGGGTGTGCTGGTCGTAGGCCTGGGCTTCGAGGCCATAATAGTTCTCGATGTTGCCAACGCCATAGGAGTGGTTTTGCACCGATACCCCGGCCTGCGTGAGCTGGGTGCCATCGTCGGGCAGGAAGTTGGCGAAGCTGGACGTGGCCAGCCGCACGGCGCGGGCCGCGCCCCGGCCCAGCGGGTCGGAGTTGCCGGCGCCGCCCAGCAACGTAGCCATGGCCGTGGCGTGGTCGGAATACGGCTTGGTAAATGCGCCCAGATTCACAACCCGGCCTTTCAAGTCAATATCGTCAGGGTCGAAGGGCAGCTCTTTCACCGAGGCGGTCAGGCCCTGCCCGGTAAGGTCGGGAAAGCGGACGTGTACCGCCGAAATGGCATTTACCGACAAATCGGAGTTGCCCAGGCGGCGCTCCTCGTGAGCCCGGCGGTCGGCCACGTCCACGAACTCCACGCCCGGCGCGGCGGCCAGTTGGGCCACCGTGAGGCCGGCAATGGTGAGGGTGCGGCCGTCGGGGCCGGGCTGGGCGAGCTGCGCGGCGGGCTGGTGCTGGCGTGCCCACTGCCGAAAGGCCGCCAGGTCGGCCACGCGCACCCGGAGCGGGCGGGCGGTGCGTTGCGCATCAGCCGCCTGCAAAGCCGGAGCCAGCCGCTCCGGCACCGGACGCGGCGCGGGTTGGGCCCGCAACAACTGTGGCAGCAAAAGCAATGCCCACAGCAAGCGGCTCCAGCCTTCACGTCCGGCGAATAATTTGCTTACGTCGACGACAACAGCTGGCCTCATGCGCGTGGCGGGGTTAGAAGAAACGTCGGCCCTTGCCGATGCTGTGCAAAGGTAAAGCCGGGCTGGGTGAGCGCGGGGCAATGGCTTGATAGCCGGCCGGCTACTCCAACGCGATTTTACGCACCGTATGGTTGGCACTGTCCGTTACGTAAAGGGTGGTACCACGGGCATCTATGGCGATGCCGCTGGGGCCGTTGAAACGGGCGCTGCCTCCTGCACCATCTTCGGCACCAACATGCAGCACCGTGCCAGCCAGCGTGGTTACGTCGCCGGTGGGCGTAATCCGGCGGATTAACGCGTTGAGGTGGTCGACCACGAACACGTTGCCGCGTGCGTCCACGGCCACGCCGGTGGGGGCCCGGAATCGGGCCGTGGCGGCGATGCCATCGGTGTAGCCGCCGTGGCGGGCCGTGCCGGCCAGCGTGGTTACTTCGCCGGCAGGGCTGATTTTTCGGATGGTTTCGTTGCCGTTATCCGCCACGTATAGCCCGCCCTGCGCATCAATGGCCAAAGCGGACGGGTGGAAAAAGCGCGCCAGCGGGCCGGGGCCATCGACGCTGCCTTTGCGGCCGGGCGCGCCAGCCAGGGTGGTAACGGTGCCATCCGGGGCAATTTTGCGGATGGTGTGGTTGAAGGTGTCAGCCACGTACACATTGCCGCGCGCATCCAGGGCTACGCCGTGGGGCAGGTTGAACTGGGCGGCGCTGCCAGGGCCATCGGCCGCGCCCTTGCGCCCCACAGTGCCGGCCAGCGTGCTTACGGTGCCGTCGGGGCTGATTTTTCGGATGGTATGGTTATCGGCATCGGTTACGTAAAGGGTACCGTCGGCTGCCACCGCCAGCCCCACCGGGTGGTAGAAGCGGGCGGTCGCCCCGACGCCATCGGCACTTCCTTTGGTGGTAGCAGCCCCGGCTACAGTGCCTACTTCGCCCGTTGGCAACAGGCGGCGAACAGTCATATTCTCTTCGTCGGCAAGGTAAAACGCGCCATTTGGCGCGGCAGCAATGCCCATTGGGTAGGTGAACCGGGCCACCACGCCCGCGCCATCGGTGCGGCCTTTGCTGCCAGCCGCCCCGGCCACAGTACTCACGGTGGCAGCCGACAGGTACGGGGCCGGGTGCGCAGGCACCGACACGATTAGCTGGGCCTGGGCCGGCGCTAGTGGCCAAAGCGCCCAAATTAACAGGCAACAGAAAATGCGGTAGCGCATCGCTAAAACAGGTAAATGAAGCGTTAAAGATATGGAGTGAGCCGAACGCAAAACGCCCTGGCCAGCGTGGCCAGGGCGTTGCCTCATTGCGGTAAAAACCGCTAAATTTTCATCGGTTTCGCTTGCGGCGGAGCTTACTCGCCGGGCTTCAGCACCACTTTCACGCAACCGTCCTTTTTATGACGAAAGATGTCGTAGCCGTGGGGGGCCTGCGAGAGCGGCAGGCGGTGCGTGATGATGTCGTCCAATTGCACGTCGCCATCCGAAACGTGCTTTAGCAGCTTGTCGATGTGCTTGTGGGCAGGAGCCTGCCCGGCCTGCATGATGATGCCCTTGTCGAAGAACTGGTGAATGGGAAAGTTGTCGAACGGCGACGAGTACACGCCCAGCACCGACACGAAACCGCCGCGGCGCACGGCGCTCATGCAGGCCAGCAGCACTTTGTCGGAGCCTTTTTCGAGGTTGGCCACGGCCTTGGCGCGGTCCAGCAGGTTGCGGTCGGGCTCGAAGCCCACGGCTTCCACACACACGTCGGCCCCGTAGCCACCGCTCATGCTCCGGATTTCATCGACCACCTGCTTGTTGCTTTCCCAAAGGA
The DNA here is from genome assembly GCA_030853985.1 of Bacteroidota bacterium. Classification (GTDB taxonomy): domain Bacteria; phylum Bacteroidota; class Bacteroidia; order Cytophagales; family Hymenobacteraceae; genus Hymenobacter. Next base: position 7,275 of record JALYUH010000333.1, read on the forward strand.
TGCCTTCGGCCTTAGCGGCCTTCTTGGCCATGTCGAGGCGGTACTGCTGGGTATCGACGATGATGACGCGCTTGGCGCCGCGCAGCCAGGCCGATTTGGCGGCCATGATGCCCACTGGGCCGGCCCCGAAAATGGCCACGATTTCGCCGCCCTTCACCCCGGCCCAGTCGATGCCGGAGTAGCCCGTGGGGAAGATGTCGGTGAGGAACAGCACCTGCTCATCGGTCAGATTATCGGGCACTTTGCGGGGGCCGTGGTTGGCGTAGGGCACGCGCACGTACTCGGCCTGGCCGCCGTCGTAGCCGCCATACAGGCTGGTGTAGCCGAAGAGGGCGCCGCCCTTTTCGGTCATCAGGCCGCCCTCGGGGCCGTAGTGGTCGGGGTTGGAGTTTTCGCAGTGGCCGGGCAGCTCGTGGTTGCAGAACAGGCAGTGCCCGCATGCCACTGGGAAAGGCACCACCACGCGGTCGCCGCGCCGGAGGTTGGTGACGCCCTTGCCCACTTCTTCCACAATGCCCATGAACTCGTGGCCGAGCGTTTGGGGCGTGGGCTGCGGAATGCTGCCGTTATAAATGTGCAGGTCGGACCCGCAAATGGCCGTGCTGGTGACGCGGATGATGGCATCGCGCGACTCGTGGATTTCGGGGTCGTCGACGGTATCAACCCGCACATCGCGCGGGCCGTGAATTCGGAGAGCTTTCATAAGAAGAACGTTAGAAAGGTGAGCGTGGAAACGCTCCTACTAACGGTCCGATTTTCCGGCGGGTTGCCACAGTTAGGCGCTGGCAGTCAGTAGCCTCAACCGTACGCCCGCGTTTTACATCTGATAGACCGCTACTCCCGCCGCCGTGAAAATATATGCGTAGGTTTCGCCTACCAGCACCTGCCGCACCGCCGCGGGGTCCACACCGGCGGGCAGGGCCACGCGCCGCTCGGTTTGGTTGTAGAGGTGGAAAAACCGGATGGCCCCAGCTTCGAGGAAGTACAGCTCATCGCCCCGGAAGCCCACCATGTTCAACCCCGGAAAGGGCAGCTTTTTCTTATAATTCCCCAGATTGTCGAACACGTACACGCCCGTGCTGCGGTCCACGAGGTAAATGTTGTTCTGATACTGCCGGATAAACCGGAAATCGGGCCGCGACCGGCCGATGATGAGGTCGAGCGGCGTGTTCTGGACCGCGCGCAGGGTATTGGGGTCGAACTCGCGCAGCGTGAGCGTGCTCTCATCGAGCAGCCAGATGAAGTTGTCGGGAGCCAGCGTGGCTACCCGCACGGTGCCGTCGAGCACATCGCCCAGCCGCACCTCGCTGATGAGCGCCAGAAACCGGTCGAGCAGCACCAGCTGCTGCCGGTCGTCGTTGAACACGAGCGTGCTGGCCACGTTCCAGGCTTCTACCTGGGCCACGTGGCCGGGTTGGGCGGGCGCGTAGGTGTTCAGCGGCAGGCCTTCGGGGCCGTACTGGCGCAGGTTGTTGTCGGCATCGGCCACGTAGAGCGCCCCGCGCCGGTCGAGCGAGGCCGCGCCTAGGTTAGGCATTTTGATGAGGCGCAGCAGTTTCCAGGCCGCCACGGTGGGCGCGGCCGTGGCATCGAGCGGCGGCTGGGGCACCGGCTGCACCGGAGCCACGGTTTGCTTAGCTGCCGGCGCAGCGGAAGCGGCGGAGGGTACGGTGGTTTGGGCGCGGGCGGTGAAGCTGGCGAGGGCGAAGACGAAGACGAAAGCTAGAAAAGCACGGTCATGCAG
>JALYUH010000337.1 GCA_030853985.1 Bacteroidota bacterium
TAAAAGCCCCGGTGCAGCGGCAGCTCGGGGTTTTCTTCCCACAGGCGCTCGGTGAGAATCTGATGGGCCAGGTTTTCAATCTGACCGGCCGTCAGCTCCTCCGGAAACAAGTAGGTGAGCACGGCCACGGCCGCCTCGCGCGGCTCCTGGTCGGTGAGGGCCATCTGGCACATTTCCTTCAGCTCGGCCTCGGGCAAAGCTTCGGGGTTATCGAAATTGAGCTGCCCAAGCAGGGCGCGGTAGTCAGCTGGCTGCCAGGAGTGGGGCAGCTCGGTAAGGGTGGCGAAGGTGAGGCGTTCGATAGTGAAAGTGGGCGTTGGGGCAGTCATAAAGGTCTTTTTCGGAGATGGAAGCGGGCGACGAGTAGCCGCCGTTGTGCTCAATAGTACGCAGTTTGGCCACAAACAACCGGAAACCGGCCCAGCGTACGCCTTCCTCCAACCTACCCGCGCGGCAGCGTGAAGAGGAAGCAGCTGCCGCACTCGGGCCGGCTTTCTACCCACAGCTGCCCGCCCTGCGCATCAATGAATTCGCGCGCGATGCTCAGCCCCAGCCCCGAGCTGCCGCCCTGGCTCACCTGCCCCGGCACGCCCGCAAACCGCTGAAAAATGCGCTTATGAAACTCCGGCGCGATGCCCGGGCCAGCGTCTTCCACGCTCACGCGCACCATCTCGCCCCAGGCCACGGCCCGCACCACCAGCGGTGCGCCCACCGGCGAGTAGCGAATGGCGTTGGAGAGCAGGTTGATGAGCACCCAGGTGGTTTTTTCTACGTCGGCCTGCACCAGGGGCAGCCCCTCGGGCAGCTGCAAATCAAGCTGTAGTTGCTTGTCGCGCAGCTGGGGTAGCACCGTACGGGTGGCGTAGCCCACCACCTCGGGCAGGTGCAACGGCTTAACATCCAGTTTAATACCCGCGCCCGCATCGAGCCGCGATACGTCGATGAGTTGGCCCACCATGTGCAGCAGGCGCTGGGTTTCCTCGCCGATGCCGGCGGCCAGGGTCTGGCGCTCGACGTCGGAAGTGCGCTCGTGCTGCAACAGCATCAGGCTGAGCTTAATGCTGGCCAGTGGCGTTTTCAGCTCGTGCGAAATCGTGGCCAGAAACGTCGATTTCATCTCGTCTAGCTTCTTGAATTCCGACACGTTGCGCAGGCAGAAGATGTAGCCCGCCGGGGCCGCCCCACCCGCCGCGTCGCGCCCCGCAATCGGACTGATGCTGAGCTGATAGTGCGGACTCTCACCCTTGTGCGGAAATGTGAATACCGGGTCGGGCACGGCATCGCCGGCCAGGTTGTGCGCATCGAGCGGGGCCAGCAGGGCACGCAGCAACTCGTTGGTAGCGGCCACTTTGTCCACGGGCTGGCCTTGCAGCGCGGCCAGGGGCAGGCCCAGCAGGTCGCAGGCCACGGGGTTGGCCAGCACAATGGTGCGCTGCTCGTCCAGCAGCAGCAGGCCCTCGTCGAGGCTGCCCACGAGGCTGTCCATGCGGTTGCGCTCGGTGAATAGCTCGGCCAGCGTGAGGCGGCGCTCGGCCTGGGCCTGGCTCAACACGCGGTTTACGGCGGTGGCAATGCTGCCCACTTCATCGCGCCGGCCCACGGCCACGCGGGTGGCGGGGCCGGGGCCGGCCACCCGCTCCACGTCGCCGTGCAGGCGGCGCAGCGGGCGCACCACCATGCGCGGCAGGCGCACCATCAGGGCGATGCCCAGCGCGGTGCCGGCCGCCGCAAACCCCAGCACCGTGCGGCGGGCCGTGTCAAAATCGGCCTGCTCGATGCCGTGCGCCCCGGCTTCGAGGTAGCGAATAGTAAAAAAGGCGTAGCCGCCCAGGCCCAGCAGCAGCAGCAACAGCAGCAGCACGCTCAGGCGGATATTGAGTTTGAGGGACATGGCGAAGGAAAACCCGGCGGCGCTGGCCGATTTCGGGACCGAAGTAAGCGCTTGCGGCCGCATTGCGCGGCCGGTGGGCGGCCGTGGTAGCAGTTGAATCGTACCGGCTAGCTGGCCATTACAGGGCCGCACCTACTAATTCCGACCTTCCCATCGCGCTTTTACGGAATAGCGAAAACCCCACATCGGAAAAGAAAAATTACTGACAAACAATTGTTTGTAGTTATTAGTAGTGATTTCCAATAAAAAAATACTGCGGCCGGGT
>JALYUH010000305.1 GCA_030853985.1 Bacteroidota bacterium
GGTCAACACCAGGTCATCGGCACTCACGCGGGAGCCTTCGGACAGCACCACGTCGGCCACAGTCAGATCCTGCGGGGCGGTGATGGTGGTTTCCATCTTCATGGCTTCGATGACGAAGAGCGGGGTATTTTTGGGGGCGGCCTGGCCGGGCTTCACCAGCACTTTGCTAAGCAGGCCTTGTAGCGGCGCGCCCAGCTGGCGCGGGTTGGCCTTGTCGGCCTTAGCATTGCTGATTTTGGTGACGGCCACCGACTGGTCGCGCACCTGCAGGTTGCGGGTCTGGCCGTTGAGGGTGAAGAAAATGGTGCGCTCGCCTTCCTCATTGATGTCGCCCACCGACTCGAGGCGCACGATAACCGACTTGCCCCGGGCAATTTCGATGATGGTTTCCTCGCCCGATTTCAAACCGTAGAAAAAGGCCGAAGTCGGCACCTTGCTCACGTTGCCGTATTTCTGGCGGTGCGCCCAATACTCCTCAAACACTTTGGGGTAGAGCAACGACGACAGCAAATCGGTGAACTTCGCGCCAGAATGTTTCTCCTGAAACGCCTTCCATTCCTTATCGAAATCGATGGGCGCGAGGTGCTCGTTAGGCCGGTCGGTGAAGGGCGTTTCGTTCTTCAGAATCAGCTTTTGCAGCTCGGCGGGCCAACCGCCCTCGGGCTGGCCGATATCGCCGCGAAACAGCTCGCGCACCGACTCGGGGAAGTTCAGGGTTTCACCGCGTTCCATCACGTCCTGTGGCGTGAGGCTGTTGCTCACCATGAACAACGCCATGTCGCCCACCACTTTCGAGCTGGGCGTCACCTTCACGATATCGCCGAACATCTGGTTCACGTCGGCGAAGCGCTGCTTCACTTCCTCGAACTTATTGAGCAGGCCCAACGAGGCCGCCTGCGGGCGCAGGTTGGAGTACTGCCCGCCCGGAATCTCATGCTGAAACACCTCGGAAGTGCCCGCTTTCAAGCCCGACTCGAAAGGGTAGTACATCTCGCGCACGGCTTCCCAGTAGTTACTGAACTCGTTGAGGGATTGCTGGTTGAACTCGCGGTGGCGCGGCGTGTGGCGCAGCATTTCCACAACCGAGTTGAAGTTGGGCTGCGAGGTGAGGCCCGAGAGCGCGCCCAGCGCCACGTCGATGACGTTGGCTCCAGCTTCCACCGCTTTCAGGTAGGTGGCGGGTTGGAGCGACGAGGTGTCGTGGGTGTGCAGGTGAATAGGCAGCTTCACGGTATCGCGCAGGCCGGCAATGAGCTCGGTGGCGGCGTAGGGCTTCAGTAGGCCAGCCATGTCCTTGATGCAGAGGATGTGCGCGCCGGCATCTTCGAGCTGCTTGGCCAGCTTGAGGTAATAGTCGAGGGTGTATTTGGTCCGGTTCGGGTCCATAATGTCCCCGGTGTAGCAGATGCTGGCTTCGGCCAGGCGGGTGGTTTTGTTGCGCACGAACCCGATGCAGGCCTCCAGCCCCTTCATCCAGTTCAGCGAGTCGAAAATGCGGAATACATCGACGCCGGTTTCGGCCGCCTGCATCACGAACCGCTCCGTCAGGTTATCGGGGTACGCCTTGTATCCCACGCCGTTGGCCCCGCGAATGAGCATTTGCAGCAGGATGTTCGGCACGGCCTCGCGTAGCTTGGCGAGGCGCTCCCAGGGGTCTTCGTGCAGGAAGCGCAGGGCCACGTCGAAGGTCGCACCGCCCCACACTTCGAGCGAAAACGTTTGGGGGTGCTGTTGGGCGTAGGCGCGGGCCACTTTCAGCATGTCCCAGGTGCGCATGCGGGTGGCTAGCAGGCTCTGGTGGGCGTCGCGCAGGGTGGTGTCGGTATAGTGAATGAGGGGCTCGTTGCGCAGCCACTCGGCGAATTTTTCGGGGCCTAGCTCGTCGAGCTTTTGCTTGGTGCCGGGCACAAAATCCGGCATTGGCTGCGGGGCAGCGGGTTTTTTGCTTTTCGGTTTCGGGCCGTTGTGCAGGCTCCACACGGCGGCCATGTCGATTTCGGGCAGGCGCGGGCGGCGCGGGTTGGCGCGCGGGTCGAGCAGGTGGCGCACGTCGGGGTTGCCATTCACCACCGTCTCGCCGATGAAGCCGAGCAGGCGCGTGGCGCGGTCCTGCCGGGTTTCGAACTGGAACAGCTCGGGCCGGTCCTTAATAAAATCGACGGTGGCACGGCCGGTCTGAAATTCCTTATTGCCGACGATATTCTTGAGAAACGGAATGTTGGTGCGCACGCCGCGCACCCGGAACTCGTCGAGCGCCCGCAGCATCTTTTGGGCCGCGCCGTGCAGCGTGGGGGCGTGAGCCGATATTTTGACCAGCATCGAATCGAAAAACGGTGACACCACCGAGCCCTGGTACACCGAGCCCTCATCGAGCCGGATACCGAAGCCGCCGGCCGAGCGGTAGGCCACAATGGTACCGTAGTCGGGCTTAAAGTCGTTGGCGGGGTTTTCGGTGGTTACGCGGCACTGCACCGCAAAGCCGGTGCGCATGGGCTTCACGTCGGGGCCGAGACCAATTTCGGGGTCGCTAAGCTTGTAGTCGGCGGCGATGTAAATCTGGGTTTTAATCAGGTCGATGCCGGTAATCATCTCGGTTACCGTGTGTTCCACCTGAATGCGGGGGTTCACTTCGATGAAGTAAATCCGGTCCTGCTCGGGGTTTACCAGGAATTCCACGGTGCCCACGTTGTCGTAGCCCACGGCCCGGCCAATGCGCAGGGCGTACTCATACAGCAGGTGCCGCTGGTGGTCGGGCAGGTTCATGGCGGGCGCTACCTCCACCACTTTCTGGAAGCGGCGCTGCACCGAGCAGTCGCGTTCGTACAGGTGTACCAGGTTGCCGTGATGGTCGCCTACCAGCTGAATCTCAATGTGTTTGGGGCGCTCCACAAATTTTTCCAGGAACACCGTGTCGTCGCCAAACGCGTTCAGGGCCTCGTTGCGGGCCTCAAAAAAGCCCTTCTCCATATGCTCATCGTCGCGGATGATGCGCATGCCGCGCCCGCCGCCGCCGCTGGCCGCCTTCAGCATCACCGGGTAGCCAATGCGGTTGGCCTCGGCCTGGGCAGTTGCAAAATCGACCAAATCGGCTTCGCTGCTCTCAATCTGGGGCACCTGGCACTTCAGGGCTACTTCCTTGGCGCGCACTTTGTCGCCGAGGGCTTCCATCACCTCGGGGCGCGGGCCGATGAAAATGATGCCTTCTTCGGCGCAGCGGCGCGAGAGCGTGGCATTTTCCGAAAGGAAGCCGTAGCCGGGGTGGATGGCGTTGGCCCCATTTTCCTTGGCGATGCGGATGACGCCTTCGATGTCGAGGTAGGGCTTCAGCGGCTCGTCGTCGCGGCCAATCTGGTAGGCTTCATCGGCTTTGTAGCGGTGCTGCGAGTACCGGTCCTCGTAGGTGTACACGGCCACCGTGGGGATGTTGAGCTCGGTGGCGGCGCGCATCACGCGAATGGCAATTTCGCCCCGGTTGGCGACGAGTAATTTAGTGATGTTCATAGTAGCGGTGGGATGATAGGCGCGGATACGGCGAAACTACGTCAAAGGCCGAGCAATTAGTCGTACAATCGTTTGCGCCTCCTGCAACAGGCAGTTTGCCAGCTCAAAAGAAGTCATGTTATCGAATTATTACCACGCCGAAGCACGCCCTTTTGCCCACCGTTGCCGCACCCAATTTATTTTTCATTTGCTTACGACGTAAAGAGACTAACCCACCACGATGTGGCAAACAACCACGGCCAAACGGGGTTAGCCAAAACGTATCCATCATCTCGCTCACCCATGCAGTTTTCCGAAAAAAACATTCTCATTATCGGTGCATCGTCCGGCATTGGCCTGGCCACGGCCACGCTGCTTAGTGGCCTAGGCGCACACCTATTCACCGCCTCCCGCCACCGCTCGCCGGAGCTGCAGACGCTGAATACCACTCACTTCGACTACGACGCGACCCAGGAAACCGGTGCCACGTTCGATACGCTGCCCGACGTGCTACACGGCGTGGTGTACTGTCCCGGCAGCATCAAGCTGCGCCCCTTCGAGCGCATTCCGGTGGCCGACTTCGCGGCTGATTTCGACCTGAACGTGCTGGGCGCGGTGCGCGTACTGCAAGCCGTGATGAAACGCCTGAAAAAGGCCGAGGGCACGGCTTCCGTGGTACTGTTCAGCACCGTGGCGGCCGATACGGGCATGAGTTTCCACGCCAGCATTGCTACCGCTAAGGCCGCCGTGGAGGGCCTTACCCGCGCCCTGGCCGCCGAGTACGCCGCCAGCGGCGTGCGCGTGAACTGCATCGCGCCCTCGCTCACCAACACGCCGCTGGCCGCCGCCCTACTCAACTCGCCCGAGAAGGTGGAAGCCGGTGGCAAGCGCCATCCGTTGCAGCGCATCGGCCAGCCCGAGGATTTGGCCTACACGGCCTCGTTCCTGCTCTCCGACCACAGTTCGTTCGTAACCGGCCAGACGCTAGCCGTGGACGGCGGCATGGGGAAACTGAAGTAACCGGGGAGGAGTAGCCACTAACGTCTGGGCGTTAGGCAGCGCGCAGCGAAGCATTATGCCCGCCACTACTAAATTCAATCGAATGAATTACGTTGTGTGCGGAAAAGATGCTTTGCTGCGCGCTGCATGACGTTCTTCTACTCAAACAACTACCGCATCCATGAAAATCTGCATCTTCTGGCATCGGCGCGACCTGCGCATTCACGACAACGCGGGGCTGGCGGCGGCCTTGGCCAGCGGCCTGCCGGTGCTGCCGCTCTTTATCTACGATAAAGAAATTCTCGACCACCTGCCCGACAAAGCCGATGCCCGCCTCACCTTCATCTTTGATGAAGTGGAACAGCTGGCGGCGGAAACCGAAGCGGCGGGCGGCACTTTCCTGGCCCGCTACGGCCAGCCGCTGTCGGTGCTGGAGCAGCTGATGAAAGACTTCGACGTGGCCGCCGTGCACACCAACGAGGACTACGAGCCCTACGCTACCAAACGCGACACGGCCGTGGCCCAAATGCTGAAAAAGCACGAGGTAAAGTTTCATCCCTATAAGGACCAAGTCATCTTCGCCAAAGACGAAATCATGACCAAATCGGGTACCGTGCCCAAGGTGTTTGGGGCGTATATGAAAGCCTACACCGCCAAGCTGACCGACGAAATGCTGGAACCCGCCGGCTCGAAAAAGGACTTCAAAAAGGAGAACCTGCACCATGTTTCTAAAGAGCAAGCCGGTGCCCGACCCACGCTGCAAAGCATGGGGTTTGAGCGCCGGGAGCAATACTTTCCGCCCGTGAAGCTGCCGGCCGAGAGCATCGTGCGCAACTACCACGCCACCCGCAACATCCCCGCCAAGCCCGACGGCGGCACCACCCGCGAGTCGCTGAACCTGCGCTTCGGCACCCTAAGCGTACGCGAGGTGATGCGCCAGGCAAAGGCACTGAATAACAAGCTACTGGCCGAAATAATCTGGCGCGATTTCTTTATGATGCTGCTCTGGCATTTTCCCAACACCGCCACCGAGAGCTACGACCCCAAGATGCGGCACATCGCCTATCGCAACAACGAAGCGGAGTTCAAGGCTTGGTGCGAGGGCCGCACTGGCTACCCGCTCGTCGATGCCGGCATGCGCCAGCTCAACGATACCGGCTACCTGCCCAACCGCGTGCGCATGACGGTGGCTGGCTTTCTCACCAAGCACCTGTTCACCGACTGGCGCTGGGGCGAGCGGTATTTTGCCGATAAGCTGCTCGACTACGACATGGCTAGCAACGTGGGCAACTGGCAATGGATGGCCGGCACCGGAGCAATTTCGGCCCCCTGGTTCCGGGTGTACAGCCCCGAGAGCCAGCAGGCGCAGGTCGACCCCGAGATGATATACATAAAGCGCTGGGTGCCCGAGGTTGGGACATCCAAGTATCCCAAGCCCATTGTGGAGCACAAGTTTGGCCGCGAGCGGGCGGTGGAAGCCATTCGGGCGGCGCGCATCGCGGCGAGCTAGTAGCGCGGACTTTTAGTCCGTGAGTGCGTTGGC
>JALYUH010000370.1 GCA_030853985.1 Bacteroidota bacterium
CCGCCGAAGCCGGCGAGCGCAGCCCCGCCGGGGCCGACAAAGCCCTGATGGTGGACGCGGCCCTGCACGCCGTTGATGACATTCTGCGCGAGTTTCCGGAGGCCCTGTTCTACGGGCAGGACGTGGGCGGCGAACTGGGCGGCGTGTTTCGGGAAGCCGCCCTGCTGGCGAAAAAATATGGCGACCGCCGGGTGTTCAATACGCCTATTCAGGAGGCCTACATTGTGGGTAGCACGGCGGGCATGGCGGCCGTGGGGGCGCGGCCCATTGTCGAAATTCAGTTTGCCGACTACATCTGGCCCGCCCTGAACCAGCTGGTGGAAGAACTCTCGAAAACGTGCTACCTCACCATGGGCAAGTTTCCGGTGCCGGCCCTCATCCGCGTGCCGATTGGCGCGTACGGCGGGGGCGGGCCCTACCACTCGGGTTCCATCGAAAGCACGCTGCTCACCATTCGCGGCATTAAGGTGGTGTACCCCAGCAACGCGGCCGACATGAAGGGGCTGATGCGGGCCGCTTTCCTCGACCCCAACCCGGTTATCATGCTCGAACACAAGGGCTTGTATTGGAGTAAGGTGCCGGGCACTGAAGAGGCCAAAACCGTGGAGCCGGCCACTGGCTACGTTATTCCACTGGGCCGGGCCGCCATAGCGCAGGCCGCCGATGCCGAGCAGCTGCGACGCGGCAATACGGCGCTGGTCGTCACCTATGGCATGGGCGTGCACTGGGCCCGGGCCGCCAGCCGCGACTTCCCGGGCCAGGTTGAAATCCTCGACCTGCGCACCCTCAATCCCCTTGATTTTGAGGCCGTCACGGCCGGCGTGCACCGGCACGGCAAGGTGCTCGTGCTCACCGAGGAGCCCTTGCTGAACAGCTTCGCCGAGAGCCTGGCCGGCCGCATTCAGCGCCACTGCTTCACCGTGCTCGATGCCCCGGTGTTCACGCTCGGAGCCGCCAACCTGCCCGCCATTGCCCTGAACGTGGACCTGGAGCGGCAAATGCTGCCCAGTGCCGCCAAGGTGTCGGCGGCGATGGCCGAGCTGCTGGAATACTAACGCCGGAAAGCCTACCCACAACGCCGCCCTAATGCTGAAGCAACGCTCAGGTGAGCGCAATCCAGAAGTAGGGTGGCGTGGTTGATTTGTCCCTAAAACGGGTAGCCGATGCCGAGGTTGAAAGAAACGGGATTGGCGCTGCTGTTGAAGTTACGCAGGGCCCATTTTTCGGCCGGCGTGGGCGCGGTGGGGTCGTATATTTTGGTGGCGATGTCCAGGCGCAGAATCAGGAACGTGAAGTCGAACCGCACGCCGAAACCCGAGCCCACGGCAATCTGCCGGTAAAACGTATTCAACTGGAACTGTGCGCCATTGCGGATGTAGTCCCCGTTGGGCTTCTTCTGCTCCTGCAGGCCCCAAACGTTGCCAAAGTCGGTGAACACCGCTCCCTTCACGAAGCTGTATATCGGGAAGCGGTATTCGGCGCTGCCTTCCAGCAGCAGCTCGCCGGGCTGTTCCGAAACGTAATCGCGGGCGGTTTCAGACTGCCCATCAACCAGAATGGTGCGCATGGGAGTGTAGCCGCCCGGCCCCAGGCGGCGGGGCTGCCAGGCCCGCAGGCTGGTGGAACCTCCGGCGAAGAAGGACTTATCGTAGGGCACCACATATTGCCCGTCGGTCCGGGTGAGCGCGTGCACCACGCCCCCATTGAGCCGCCAGACAAAGAAAGTAGTGGGCGTGAGGTGATGGTAGCGGCGGTAGTCGGCACTGAAACGGGCAAAGTCATACACGTTCAGCCCCGTTTGGCGAAACAGCCCCTCGCGGTAGAGACTCCGCGTGAGGCCGCCGATTTCGGCAAAAAGCCGGAGGTAGCTGGCATCGCGGGTTTCATTGAAGTCGTTGGAGTTGTAGAGCGAGGTGAAGCTGAAGCTGGGCTCAATCTGGCGGGCAAACGAGCGGTAAAGCGAAGAGCCGTTATACACCTTCAGCGAATCGAGTAACCGCTGAAAAACGGGGCTGGTGGTCGGCGTATTTACCAGGGTGATAACCACCGGCGAGAAAACGTACTGGTGGTACGCCGACCGCTGCCAGATGTAGTCAAAAGTAAACTCGAAATTGGAGCGGGTGTATTCCGGCCGCTTCACGTAGGTTTCCGAAAGCGAAAACCGGGTTTTGGGGTTGTAGCGCGTCAGAAAACGATTGGTACGGAACGGGACCAGAAACTGCGGCAGCACCAGCGCGGCCGTGGCTCCCAGCTGCGTGGTGTACACGGCAACCGGGCTGGGGCCATTGGCCGTGGCAATACGCGGGAGCTGGCCTTCGAAGCCGGCCCGAACGCCGACTTCCAGCACCTCGGCTCCGCCGAAGGGATTGCGGGTTTTCAGGCGCAGGTTAACGAACGGGCCCGGCAGGGTCGCAACGTAGGTGCCGCCCAGCTCGGTGGTCTGCGAGTATTTGGGCGAGGGCGAGGCGTTGATGACGGCCAGCAGCTCGCCGGTGCTCGGGTGCAGGCCGGCGCTGTCGGTGGCGGGTGGGTCGGGCACCTTGCGGTAGTTCACGGTTGCGAACCGGAACATGTCGAGGTCGGCCAGCAGGCGTTGGCTCTGCAGGGTGTTGGTGAGGTTGTAGGGCTGGCCGGGGCGCACCAGCACCTTACGGGCGAGGATACTGGTGTTGTAGAGCTGCTTGTAGGCGGCGAAGCGGATGGAATCCGTGACGACGGTATCGGTGCGCGGGCCCAGGCTGGGGCGGGCGCGCAGGGCCGCGGTGGTGCCGGCGCGGCGCAGAGTGTCGCCGGTGGCGCTGCGCAGGGTGCGCCCCACGCCGGCATCGGTGATGAAGCGCACCTGCCGGATGGTGTACACGCGGTGGCCCTGGCCCGGGGCCGGGTTGGCAATGAACATGCGCAGGCGCACGGTGCCCTGGTCGTAGCTCGTGTCGGCTTCGTAGCTGATGTACTGCTGGCGAAAATCGAAGTAGCCCGCGTTCTTGAGCACCGTTTCGAGGCGGGTGCGCTCCAGGCCCACGGTGTCTTCGTTGTAGCGGGCGTTTTCGTGCAGCAGCGTGGCGGGCTGCCTCTGGCGCACCACGGCGGCCACGCCCGAATCGGCAATGGAGGGCGGCTGCAGGCGGTAGCGAAACAGCAGGTTCTCGTCGACGTGGTACGTCACCGTCACGCGGCGGTACGCCTTGGCCCGGTCGAGCGAGTCGACCTTGCCGGGCAGCAGGCGGCCCGGGGCCGATACCACGCGAAACAACAGGCTGCGGCGGTAGCGCGCCGTGTCGGTAGCCGTTACCAGGCCCCGGAAAAAGCCGTGGGTGTGCAGGTAAGTGGTCATCTGCTGCACGGTGCGCTTGGTGAGGGCCGTGTCGTAGATGGCCGGCGGCTCGCCCAGGCGCATGATGGCGTTGCCCTTGTCCAGGGCCAGCTGCTTGCGCTTGGCCTGGCGCTCGCGCTGCGAAATGAGCTTGCCGAGCTTGACTGAGTCGGTGCCGGCGGCCTGCATCTTGGCCGCGTAAGTGCTTTCGATGTCCCGCAGCTTCGAGCGCAGCTTCACCGAATCGTAAAACTTCACCCCCAGCTGGTAGATGGCCAGCTTGGGCAGCGGCAGCTGGGTATTGGGCTTCTGCTGCACCAGCGCGGCGAGGGCATCGTTGTCGGCCTGCTTTTTCACGCCGGTTATTTCCACGCGGCTCAGCAGGCGCTGGTTGGGCTTGAGGAGCTTGAATGGTGAGCACGCCGCCACCACCAAAAGGGCCAGCAGCGGGCCCAGCCGGCCGCCGCGCCGTAGGTTTGCAAAACAGGAGGTCGACAATGGTTTCAAAAGCTCTGGGCAAATACGTGCAGTCCCTGCACCAAAAGAAGTACCGCCACCGCCAGGGCGTGTTTTTGGTGGAGGGCGGCAAAAGCGTGTTGGAGCTGCTAAGTTCCGACCTGGAAACCGAACACGTGCTGGCCACGCCCGAATACGCCGACCAATATCGTGCCCAACTGCCACCTGGCCTAGCCCTGAGCCTGGCCACCGAGCACGAGCTCAGCCAATTGGGCACGCTGGCCACCAACACCACGGCCCTGGCCATTGCCCGCCAGCCCACCGCGCCCGCGCTGCCTCCCACGCTGCCCGAAACCGGCTTGCTGCTGGCCCTCGACGAAGTGCGCGACCCCGGCAACCTCGGCACCCTGCTGCGCCTGGCCGACTGGTACCACCTGCCCGGCGTGGTGCTTAGCCCCGGCTGCGCCGACGCCTACGCCCCCAAAACCGTGGCCGCCAGCATGGGCGCTTTCGCCCGCGTGCGCGTGTGGGAGCGCGACCTGGCCGAGTGGCTGCCCACGCTGCCGCCCGCCGTGGGCATTTACGGGGCCGATTTGGAGGGCGACAATGTGCATCGCCTCACCCTGCAACCCACCGGCGTGCTCGTGATGGGTTCCGAGTCGCACGGCCTCACGCCGGGCGTGGCGGCCGCCCTCACCCGCAAGCTGCACATTCCGCGCGGGGCCGGCGGCCGGGCCGAAAGCCTGAATGTCGCCATTTCGGCGGCCATTCTGCTCGATAATTTTTTTCGGGGGCAATAGCTTGGAAAGGTGAAAAGAAGAACGTCATGCTGAACGCAGTCGAAGCATCCTTACCGCTAATCCTAAAATTGATTAGTTGCTCGGTAGCGATGCTTCGACTGCGCGCAGCATGACGTTCTGCACTTGTGCGCCCGGAGCCAAAACTCTAGTTC
>JALYUH010000386.1 GCA_030853985.1 Bacteroidota bacterium
CTCGGAAACGACGCCGCGCTGATGCCCTTCATCACCTCAGCCAACGTGGCCTGCGGCTTCCACGCCGGCGACCCAGCCATGATGCGCGCCACCGTGCGCGCCGCGCTCCGGCACGGCGTGGCCATCGGCGCGCACCCAGGGCTGCCCGATTTGGTGGGCTTCGGGCGGCGCAACATGGATATTTCGGCAGAGGAGGCTTTCGATATGACGGTGTACCAGCTGGGGGCCATCAATGCCATTACCAAAGCCGAGGGCGGCCGGCTGCACCACCTCAAGCCCCACGGCGCGCTCTACAACATGGCCGCCACCAATGCCGCGCTGGCCGAGGCCCTGGCCGAAGCCGTGTACAAGGTGCAGCCCGAACTGCTGCTCTACGGCCTGGCCGGCTCCGAGCTGACCAAAGCCGGCGAAAAGCTGGGCCTGCGCACCGCCCACGAGGTATTTGCCGACCGCACCTACCAGGCCAACGGCACCCTCACCCCGCGCCGCCAGCCCGACGCCCTCATCACCAACGCCGATGCGGCCATTGCGCAGGTGCTGCGAATGGTGCAGCATGGCGTGGTGCGCTCCCAGCAGGGCCAGGACGTAGCCATGCGGGCTGATACCGTGTGCCTGCACGGCGACGGCGCGCACGCCCTGGAGTTTGCCCAGCGGCTGCACCAGCAGCTGCGTGCGGCCGGCGTGACGCTGCAAGCCGGCCCGCCGGCCGCTGCCCAATGAGGCCGGCGCTGCCCAAAACCCGCTGGTGGGGCGGGGCCACGCTGGGCGCGGCGTTCCTGATGGCCAACTCGTCTATCGGCCCGGGGTTTCTGACGCAAACCACCGTGTTCACCCAGCAGCTGCTCACCAGCTTCGGGTTTGTGATTCTAATTTCGGTGGTGCTCGATATCGGCGCGCAGCTCAACACCTGGCGTATCCTCACGGTGAGCGAGTTGCGGGCGCAGGATTTGGCCAACCGGCTGCTGCCGGGGCTGGGCTATTTCCTGGCGGGGATGGTTATTCTGGGTGGTTTCGCCTTCAACATCGGCAACATTGCGGGCTGCGGGCTGGGGCTGAACGTGCTCACCGGACTGAGCTACGAGCAGGGCGCACTCATTAGCTGCGGAGTGGCGCTGCTGCTTTTCTGGGTGCGCGAAATCGGGAAGATGCTCGACGGGTTCACCAAGATTCTGGGCACCGTGAAGATTCTGCTCACGCTCGGCATTGCCTTCAGCGCGCACCCACCGCTATTGCAGGCGCTGCACCACACGCTGCTGCCGGTCAAAATCAGTGCCGCCGCCATTGTGACGATTGTGGGCGGCACGGTGGGCGGCTACATCACGTTTTCGGGCGCGCACCGGCTGCTCGATGCGGGCATCAAGGGCATCGGCAGCCAGGCCGAGGTGACGCGCAGCGCCGTCAGCGGCATCGTCATTTCCACCGTCATGCGGTTTGTGCTGTTTTTGGCCATTGTGGGTGTGCTGAGCCAGGGGGCCATTTTGGAAAAGGACAACCCGGCGGCGGGCGTGTTTCGGGCGGCGGCGGGCGAAGTGGGCTTCCGAGTGTTCGGGGTGATTTTGTGGAGCGCGGCCATCTCGTCGGTAGTGGGGGCGGCCTACACGTCGGTGTCGTTTTTCAAGACTTTCCACCCCGTTTTCGCGCGCTATGAGCGGGCCTGCATCTCGGTTTTCATCGTGCTCTCGACGCTCATTTTCGTGCTTATCGGCAAGCCCACGCAGCTGCTGGTATTCGCCGGAGCCATCAACGGGCTGATTCTGCCCATCGCGCTGGGCATCGTGCTGGTAGCGGCCACCACGCCCCGCCTCATGCGCGGCTACCGCCACCCCCGCTGGATGCTGGCCGCCGGCTGGGCCGTGGTGGCCGTGATGGGCGCGCTGGCCGTGCCCGTGCTGATTGACCTACTGTAGCGCGGACGCTGCGAGTCTTCGCCGGCAACTCACAAACCCGCCCGGCGACCCCATTTTCGGCGATGCCACGCGAACATTTCGTGCAACTCGTGTATCTTGAACCCGATTGCATAACTCTTTCATTTTATCCATCTTACCCGCATGAAACAAGTACTACTCGTGTTGCTGCTCGGCACCGCTTCTACGGCCCAGGCCCAACTCGTCAATCTGCTTTCGGCCGGCCTGCGCGTGGGCGTATCGGCCGCCGTCGCAAGTCGCTCGTCGGCCGGGGCCCGCAACTACGTGGAAGGGGCCGACCCGCGCGCCAATACCACCGACGTGAACCTGACGGCAGCTGCCTACCAGGGCCAGCCCTACTCCCAGAAACGCACCGCGCCGGGCAAGCTGAAAACACCCGGCGGCGAGCAGATTGCCTGGCAGGAAGCTGAGCTGCAAAAGTGCCAGACCGCCATGCTAGCCGACTCGGCCGCCACCATTGGCACCCCAGAAAGCTGGGCCAGGCTCAAAGCCTCGCAGGATGCCATTGCCCGCGAGCGGCCCACCTGGAACGTGCAGGCCTACCGCGACGAAGCCGCTTTCTACCAGGCCGAGGCGGGCCGCCGCCGGGCCGCCGTTCAACCAGCCACCACGCATTAAGTAGTAGGGCCAAAGGAAGCGGGTAGCTGGCGAAGGGTCCGATATTCCGGTCGGACCGCCTAGGGCGGTCGGACCGGAACAAACGCTCACTGCTGCGCGTCCACTCCCTCTTTTCCCTTGCCTGCATCTTCAATTGCCTCTCATCCCATGAACACCGACCTTGCCCCCGCCCTCGGCCTCACCAGCCCCGACCTGGCCCCCTTGCCGGCGGCCGAGCGCACCTGGGGCACCGGCAACTACGCCGCCCTCTGGATTAGCATGAGCCTGTGCATTCCGACCTACATGCTGGCCAGCTCGCTCATCGAGGGCGGCATGAACTGGTGGCAGGCGCTGCTCACTATCTTCCTGGGCAACAGCATTGTGCTGGTGCCCATGCTGCTGAACGGCCGCGCCGGGGCGCAATATGGCATCCCGTTCCCGGTATTTGCGCGGGCCAGTTTTGGGGTGCGCGGGGCCAACGTGCCGGCGCTGCTGCGGGCCATTATTGCCTGCGGCTGGTTCGGGATTCAGACTTGGATTGGGGGCTACGCGCTGTACCAGATGGCGGTGCTGTGGGTGCCGTCGCTGGCCACGCTGCCGGCCGTGTTTCCGGCCAGCTGGGGGCTGGCGACGGGGCCGGCCATCCTGTTTGTGCTGTTTTGGGGGCTGAACATGTTCGTGGTGCACAAGGGCGTCGACAGCATTCGGAAGCTGCTGGTGTTCAAGGCGTTTTTCCTGCCGGTGGCGGCGCTGGCGCTACTGTGGTGGGCCATTTCGGCGGGGCACGGATTGGGGCCAATCCTGGCGCAGCCGAGCAAATTCACGAGTAGCGCGCAGTTCTGGGCGTTTTTCTTTCCTTCGCTCACGGGCATGGTGGGCTTCTGGGCCACGCTCTCGCTCAACATTCCGGACTTCACGCGCTACGCCACCAGCCAGCGGGCCCAGCAAATGGGCCAGGCCATCGGGCTGCCCACGTCGATGACGCTGTTCTCGTTCGTGGGCGTGGTCGTGACCTCGGCTACGCTGGTCATCTACGGCAAAACCATCTGGGACCCGGTGGTGCTGGCCGGGCGCTTCGACAGCAAGCTGCTGGTGAGCGCCGCCATGCTGGCCGTGGCCCTGAGCACGCTGGCCACCAACATCGCGGCCAACATTGTGAGCCCGGCCAACGACTTCGCCAACTTCTCGCCCGCCCGCATCAGCTTCAAAACCGGCGGCTACATTACTGGCGTTATCGGCCTGCTCATCTTCCCCTGGAAGCTCATTGCCGACCCCTCGGGCTACATTTTCACCTGGCTGGTGGGCTACTCGGGCCTGCTCGGCCCCATTGGCGGCATCATGATTGTGGATTACTACCTCATTCGGCGGCAGCAGCTTAGCCTGCCCGAGCTGTACCAGTACACCGGCCGCTACGCCTATCGCGGGGGCATCAACTACGCGGCCATGCTGGCGCTGGGGCTGGGCGTGCTGCCCAACGTGCCGGGTTTCCTCACCGCCATTGGCGTGCTCGATAAGGGGGCGGTGTGGCCGGCGCTGGCGGGCCTCTACAACTACGCCTGGTTTGTGGGCTTTGCCGTGTCGGGGGTGGTGTACTGGGGGCTGATGCGCGGGCAAGTGCGCGAGCCGGCCACGGCGGCATCGGCAGTATTGGCCGCGGCTCCGGCGGCTACTTTCGCACGGTAATTTTCTCCTCTTAAACTCCTTTCCCTATGGTTTCCGTAACGCAGCAAGGCGATGACATTCTATTCACGGTGCAGGGCCTGCACAAGGTCTGGGCCTTCAAAAGCTCGCTCACCATCCCGCGCGCCCACATTGCCGACGCGCGGCAGGATGCGGCGGCCGCCCGCGACCTCCACGGCTTCCGGGCGCTGGGCACCAGCGTGCCGTGGGTTATCAAGGCGGGCACGTTCTACTTCAACTACGGGCTGAAGCCCACGTTTGTGGACGTGATGCACCCCGAGCAGACGGTCATCATCGACCTGCACGACGAGGAGTATCAGCAGCTCATCATTGAGGTGGAAGACCCGACCGCCGTGCTGGCGCTGCTGAGCGGTGCGGCAGCCGCTTAGCGGCCCGTGGGCGCATCAGTTGCCCCCGCCAACTGCTGCGCCGGCCCGGCACTACCGCGATTTGTCCGCGCGCTTGTCCAACTCGTCGAGGTCGGCCGCGCCCTGGGCGGCGGGCACCCATTGCCAGGGCTGGCGGGGGTTGGCGGCGTCGAGCTTCAGGTAGTTGAGCTGGGTGGTATTGGGCACCAGCAGCAGGCAGGGGCTGGCCGCTGGCAGGCCCGTGAAGCACAGGCGCAGGGGTTTGCCGAAGCGCGGCCACGGGATTTCCAGGTACTGGCCGGGGCGTAGCACGCCGGCTTCGCGGCCTTCGGCCGCTACCACCACGCGGTCCGCTCCGCCGGCGGTGGCCAGTGGGTTTTGCGGCAGCTGGTACACGTACACGAAGGCCGTATCGGGGCGTGGGGTAGCGCGTAGGCCGGGGTAGGGCCCGATGGCCCCGGTGCGCAGGTCGAGGCCGTAAGCCATGGGCTCGGCCGTGTGGTCGGGCATGCCGCCCGAGGTGGCCCCCGCAATGGCCCCGCCGATGAGCCCACCCATCACGCTAGCCTTTGCCTGCCGCTGCGCCTGGATGGACGCATACAGCGCGTCCACCGGGGCCTCGCCCACGAACGTGAACGCATCACCCTGGCGCATAAGTGGATAAAACTGTTTTTCGTAGCGCACAAAAGCCTGCTGCCCGTCCGAAAAGCCCCACAGGTCGGCGGGCACTGCCCGGTGCAGCACGGCGTTGGAGGCCAGCGGCCGCACCCGCGCCACCTGTTGCCACTGCGCCGCCGCCAGCCGGCTCTGGTAACGCCGCACCACGGTATCGACTACCAGCGTGCTAGAGGTGTCGGGCTGGTTGGCCAGAAACTGGTCGAGGCGGAAATAGAAACCCCGGTGCGGGACTGCGCGCAGAATGGCCGGCCCGCCCGAGCCAGCGGCAGCCAGGGCCGCGGGCACATCGGCGGGCAGCGCGGCCAGCAGGCGGGCAGGCTGGTGAGCGGCGCGGGCCCAGTCGGCGGTGCTCAGCTGGCGGAAGCAGTCGTTGAGAATTTGCACCAGATGGCCCGCGTGGCGGCCGGTAGTTTCGTGGCCGTAGGCGCTGGCGAAACTGCCCACGCTGCGCACGAAATGGTAGCCGGTGGGCAGGTGCTCGTATACATCGGCGCGGAGGTCGGCGGTGGCCTGCTGCTTGTTGCCGCCCAGGGTTTCGCCGATGTGCAGGCTGCGCAAACACAGCACGATGGTGTGGCCGCTGGTGGGCCGCAGCGGCAGCTGCACTTGCAAAAAGGTGGTGAGCTCAACTTCGAGCCCCAGCCGGAAACCCACTGCCGCCGACTTGCCATTGAGCCCCCGGTACACGATGCCAATGGGCGGCGACCCGGCGCGCCCGTCCACTACCTTTTCTACGGCCAGCGTGTTATCGGACAGGGTCAGCACTTGCTGGCTCAAGTCGAGGTAGTAGGTTTGGGCGCGGGCGGGCAGGTTGATACACGCCAGCAGCACCACAAGTAGCAATGATTTCAAGGGAGGAAAGGGAAAATGCGGAGCCAAGGTTAAGCATGATTCCCCGGATTATCAACCCGGCCGTCGCCAGCCGCATATTCAGCCACAGGGCCAGGCACACGGCCATCGGCCCGAAGCTGAGCAAGCAATAGCGCAACAGCAGCGGAACCGTGACGAGCCAGTTGGCCGCCGAGGGCGGCAAATGCGCGGGCCGCGCCCGCAGCCGGAAATACGCCAGCAGCCCCAGCGTGGCGAGCAGTCCCGCGCCCAGGGCCAGCCGTCACTGGTCGGCGGCCGGCATCAGCTGCCGGGCATCAAGTTGGAGAGTGCCGAATCCCCAAGCCAGGCTGAGCAGCAGCAGCCCGGCTCCCCAAACCACCGGTTTATTGGGAACTGCGGCGGAAGCCTCCTGCGCCATTGGTACCGAACCAGACCGGAGATGTGACCCGCCCGCCGGCAAAGCTAACCGCGCTGCGCTTGCACCACCGACAAGCGCGTCTTTTACAAATCAGCGCGGCCTTTTTTGCCGGCTTGCTGCGTACGCAACGCATCGGCTTCATTTTTGGCCACCCGGTCCTGCTCGCGTTCCTGGTCTAGCGTCAGGCTCTTTATTTCCGCCGTACCGCTCTCACCGCCAAATAGGCCGGCCGCTTTTTTGAAAGAAGCGGCAGCCTGTTGCCCGTGCCACTCATAAACTGCCCCCTCCGGCGCGGCTTTTTTGGTGGGTTTGCCGTAGAGGTCGGTCAACGATGCCAATAGCTTGTCGGCCCCGCCGGGGTCGGTGGTGGAAAAATTTACGCTGTAGAGCTTCTTTTTGTAGAAGCAGTATGTCAACTCTTTCAGCTTTACTTCACCAATTTTTAGGTTTTCTTTTCCCGGCTTCTTAGAATAGTAGGCTAGGCCTAAGCTGGCGATGTCGAAGTCAAACTTCAAGTCCGTGAACGCAGCGAACTGGTCACCGAAATGGTACGTCCGAAACCCGTTTTTCAAGTCGATGGGAACAGTTGCCGGGGCAACAGGAGCAGCACGCGCGATGGGACCCCCCGCTGCAGCATCGGTTTTCTTGTCCGATGGGTCGGAGGAGCAGGCACCACACAGTAGCAAGAGGGGAAACCAGGAAAGGCGGGTTTTCATCGGATGGTAGATTAAAGCAAGGGGAATAGGCGACCTCGGTTTTGATGAGCTTACGTCGTCCACAGAAAGAACGTTTTCAGCTTTGGAACGGGTTGAACCGGGCAGGAAGAGCCACGGGGTCGGTCAACGTCACCCGTATAGGCGTTCTGCCGGCAGCCTCGCGCTGGTTTTTTCGGCAACGCAAGGGCCCGATTGGGGGTCTTTGCCTCGTCGCAATTGGCCGACTGGTCAAAGAAAGCAAAGCCTTGGCACGGCTATTTTCGATGCTTCATGCTATTATGTGCTCGTCTTCAGAAATAGCTGTGAGTTTAATTTTATCCGATGAAGCGGTCTAAAAAGTCAGTTCGCCCATGTATAGACGCGTATTTGCGTCTCGCCGTTGAACGGAACCCGCTGGCATCCTTCAACGACGAGACGCAAATAGGCGTCTCTACGCCGTTCTGGCGACTTTATAAACAGCCTCGATATTTTTAGATGTTGAACCTCACCAATTTCACCGGTTTCGTGCGCGTGCGCGGAGCCCGCGAGCACAACCTCAAAAACGTCGATGTCGACATTCCGCGCGATGCGCTGGTAGTGTTCACCGGCGTATCGGGCTCGGGCAAGAGCAGCCTGGCGTTTGGCACGCTCTACGCCGAGGCCCAGCGGCGCTATCTGGAATCAGTTTCGCCCTACGCCCGCCGGCTGTTTCACCAGATGGCCGTGCCCGAGGTGACGAGCATCGACGGGCTGCCGCCGGCCGTGGCGTTGCAGCAGCAGCGCGGCGCGCCCAGCACCCGCTCGTCGGTGGGTTCGGTCACGACGCTTTCCAACCTCGTGCGGATGCTGTACTCGCGGGCCGGCGACTACCCCGCCGGGCAGGGCATCATTTATGCCGAAGCCTTTTCGCCCAACACCGCCGAAGGGGCATGCCCCACCTGCCACGGCCTGGGCCGCGTGTACGAAGTGACCGAGCAGACGATGGTGCCCGACCCCACGCTCACCATCCGCGAGCGGGCCATTGCGGCCTGGCCGCAGGCCTGGGGCGGCCAGAACCAGCGCGATATTCTGGTGAGCATGGGCTTCGACGTGGACACGCCTTGGCAGGATTTGCCGCAAAAGGACCGGGACTGGATTCTGTTCACCGAGGAGCAGCCCGTGTTGCCGGTGTACCCCGGCTACTCGCCTGAGCAAACCCAGCGGGCCATCAAGCGCCGCGAGTCGCCGAACTACATGGGCACGTTTACGGGGGTGAAAAAGCACGTGCTCCACACCTTCGCTACCACCCAGAGCGCGCTGATGAAGAAGCGCGTGGCCCAGTACATGCTGGGCTCCGACTGCCCCACCTGCCACGGCAAGCGCCTGCGCCGCGAGTCTTTGTCGGTAAAGTTCGCCGGGCTGGACATCGCCGAAATGTCGCGCCTGCCCCTGAAGCGGCTGGCGGCGCTGCTAGCCCCGTTTGCCGCGGGTAAAGCGGGGCAGCAGCAGCACGATACCGCGCACCCGGAGCAGGCCATCGTGGCCCGGCGCATTGCCGAGGATTTGGCGGCGCGACTGGTGGTACTGCTCGATTTGGGCCTGGGGTATTTGAGTTTGGAGCGCGGCACCCCCACGCTCTCGCCCGGCGAGCTGCAGCGGCTGCGGCTGGCCACACAGCTCTATTCTAACCTGTTTGGGGTGGTGTACGTGCTCGATGAGCCCAGCGCCGGCCTGCACCCGGCCGATACCGAAGCGTTGCTGCACGCGCTGGCCGGCCTCAAAAGCGCGGGCAATTCCTTGTTCGTGGTGGAGCACGATTTGGACGTTATCCGGCAGGCCGACTGGCTGGTGGACGTGGGGCCGGCGGCCGGCGAGAAGGGCGGCAAAATTCTCTACAGCGGCCCGCCTGAGGGATTGAAAGACGTGCCGGAATCGCAGACGCGCCAGTTTCTGTTCGATACCGCCGCGCTGCCCGACACCCCGCTGCGCACGCCCACCGGCTGGCTGAAGCTGGCCGGCGTGACGCGCAACAACCTCGAAAACCTCGATGTAGCGTTTCCGCTGGGCGTGTTCACGACGGTGACGGGTGTATCGGGTTCGGGCAAATCCAGCCTCGTGAGCCAGGTTTTGGTGGAATTAGTAGCCGAAAGCCTGGGGCAGGAAATCGCCTCCGAAGAGGAGGAAACCGACCCGCTGGCCGCGCCCGCCCCCGCCACGCTCGGCGGCCAGATTACGTCCGGGCTGGATAAAATCAAGCGCCTGGTGCGCGTCGACCAAAAGCCCATTGGCCGCACACCACGCTCCAACATGGCCACCTATACGGGCTTATTCGACCACGTGCGCAAGCTGTTTGCGGCCACGCCCGAAGCCAAAAAGCGCCGCTACGATGCTGGCCGCTTCTCCTTCAACGTGGCCAAGGGCCGCTGCGAAAACTGCTCGGGCGAGGGCTTCGTGATGGTCGAATTGCTGTTTCTGCCCAGCGTGTACGCGCCCTGCCCAGTGTGCCACGGCGCGCGCTACAACGCCCAAACCCTCGAAGTGCAGTACCGCGAAAAGAACATTGCCGAAGTCTTGGCCCTGACCGTGGACGACGCCTGGGAGTTCTTCGCCGACGAGCCCGCCATCCACCGCGCCCTCACGGTATTGCGCGAAGTGGGCCTGGGCTACCTGCGCCTCGGCCAGCCCGCCACCGAGCTTTCGGGCGGCGAGGCCCAGCGTATCAAGCTCGCCACCGAATTGCAGCGCATCGGGCGCGGCAACACGCTCTACGTGCTCGACGAGCCCACCACCGGCCTGCACCCGTCCGATATCGAGAAGTTGCTGCTGCAGCTGGAAGGGTTGGTTGAAGCCGGCAACACGGTCATCGTGGTGGAGCACGACATGCGCGTGGTGGCCGGCTCCGATTGGGTGATTGACATCGGTCCCGGCGCGGGCGAGGACGGCGGAAAAGTGGTGGCCGCCGGCCCGCCGCGCGAAGTGACAACGGTGCGGGAAAGCCGCACCGCGCCGTACCTGCGGGCGTTTTTGCAGCCGCAGTCGGCTGGTGTTCTTTCGTAATTGCTGCGCTACTTCACCCTGACTCATGGACCCCAACAGCCCCTTCCCCGCCAGCGCCTTCCAGCGCCAGGACGAAACGCCCGACGCCGAGTTCTACCACCACCCGCGCTTCGTTACGCACCTCGACGACGCGGCCATTGCGGCCGTTACGCAGCTCTACCGCGACTATTTCGGCCCCAACGCCGAGCTACTGGATTTG
>JALYUH010000388.1 GCA_030853985.1 Bacteroidota bacterium
GGAAAAACCACTTGCCGGCAATGGTACCATATTTCTCGGCCAGTTTCGAAAGGTTGGCAGTATTGGCTACATCCCCGTTCAACACGAAGGTTACCAGCTTCACGCGGGGTTCGTGGCGGAATTTCTCCTGCACCCGCAGCAGCTGGCGGGCCACCTTGGCACTCGCTTCATCATCGGCAAAAAACTGCGCGATGTAGAGGCCTTGGCCAAGCTCTTGGCTGCTAACCGTGCGGCCAGTAGAGGCCGGCAACTGGAAGGGGGCAATTTGGTGGAAAACAGTATCGCGCTGCCACTCCCCACCAATCTGCGTGGAATCCACGCGGTCGGGCAGGTAAGTTGGCAGCGCGTAACGGTTGGTGCCGAAGCGGAACAGGAACAAAAAGGCCAGTACCGGCAACAATAGCAGCAGCCCCAGCAAAAGGGTTTGGCGGGGCCGCATCCGCTATTTGAACATGTTTTGCAGGACTTCGCCCATGAACGAACCCTCAGTAATGAGGGCGACCAGCAGCCAAATCAGCAGCGTCACCGGCACCAGAATGGTCCAGATGAGGCCTTTGGTTTCATGCTTCAAGTGCATGAACTCGGCCACGATGAAGAATGCTTTGAGGATAGTGAGGCCGATGAAAATACTGTTGCGCAGCATGCTCGGATGCATCAGAAACACGAACACGAATTCAACGGCCGTGATGCCGACCAGAATGAAGAAAACACGCCAAATCCAGGCGGTATTCGGTTTGGCGATTTCGCCGGGAGCGAGGTGCTCGGTAGCTGCGTGTGTAGACATTGGCGGAGGGAATTATAGATTATAAATTATGAATTGACAGGTCGCCACACTCACGTTTATAATTCAAATTTACAGTTGGAATTAAACGAGGTAGAAGAAGGTGAACACGAACACCCACACCAAATCTACAAAGTGCCAATATAGGCCGATTTTCTCGACCATTTCGTAGTGGCCGCGCTTCTCGAAGGTGCCATTGGTGGTGGCGATAAAGCACCACACCAGCAGGCAGACCCCCGAAAACACGTGCGTACCGTGGAAACCAGTGATGAAGAAGAACAGGTCGGCAAAAAGTACCGGGCCGTACTGGTTCATGTGCAGGTTGGCTCCGAAAAACTTGGTACCATCGGCCATGATGGTCGGTTCGGCGTGACCGTTGATGAAGTGGCCCCACTCCCAAGCCTGACTTGCGAGGAAGGTGCTACCGAAGAGGATAGTCCAAAGCAGCCACTTCTGTACATCGGCTTTGTCCATGCGCTGGCCCGCTTCTACGGCCAATACCATGGTTACGGAACTCAAAATCAGAATCATGGTCATCAAAGCCACGAAGCCCAGCGGCACGTTGGCTTCGCCCATGCCGGGGAAGGCGTTGAATACGTGGTCCGGAATAGGCCACCACCGCGTGCTGAAAACGAAATCTTTGGCTTCGCCGGTGAAAACCTCGTGCTTATGGCGAATCATGCCATAGGTGGTGAGGAAGGCGGCAAAGGTAAAAGCATCAGACAGCAGAAAGAACCACATCATCAGCTTGCCGTAGCTTGCTTTGAAGGGTTCATTGCCGCCATCCCAGTTGCCGGTACGTGGGGCGTCGAGGGTGGCAGCGGCAGCGGCGGGCTGCAAAGTGGTCGGTTGGGACATAGCGGACAGCGTAACTTCGGAATTAGTGGTTCAAAAGTAAGAACAAATACAGGTACAGCCAAAGGCCGCCCAGAAAGTGCCAGTACAAAGTGGCATTGCCAATGGAGAGCAAGGCACGCGAATGCACCTGATAATTAAGCGCCCGCTTCAGTACGACAGCCAGAAAAACAAGTCCCGTAATAAGGTGAAAAGCGTGCACGCCCATCAGCACGTATACGAAAGAGCCGGACGGATTGGCGTCGGCCCCGCCGAAATACGTGTTGCCGGCCACCAGGTCGCCAAAGCTATAGTACTGCCCTACCAGAAAAGCCAGGCCCAGCACCAGCGTGATAGTCAGGCCGGTTTTTACGCGGGCGATTTCGTCCTTGCGGGCCGAAAAATAAGCCCACTGCATGCTGGCACTGCTTAGCGCAATGAGGATGGAGTTGATAAGCAACGAAGCCGGCAGGTCGAATTCGCGCCAGTTACCTTCGTCGCGCCGCACGATGTAGCCGCTGGTAAAAGCCGCAAACATCATCACAATACTGAAAATGAGCAGAATGAGCAACACGCGCTTCGGGTGCCAGCCCAGTCCGGTTTCCTTGTCGGCTAAAATCTCGGGAGTCATATCGTTAATGGTTAATGGTTAACAGCTAATGAGTCTTCAGACGGAGTACGAATCACTCGCCGCTACTCATTAACAACTAATCCCTAGATTTTGTCCAGTACCAGCGCAATTTGTACGATGGGCAAGTAGAGAAACGAAGCGAACATGATGCGTAGCGCGGCTTTGCGCGACTGCGTGCGCATAAGCTGTACGGTGAGCAGCAGGAACAGCACGCCGGCCACCACGGCCACCAACGCCGAGATACGGCCCGCAATGTTGAACTCCAACGGCAACAGGCTCAACGGAATCAGCAGCAGCGTGTAGGTCATTATCTGGAAGGCGGTGCGCAAGTCGCGGTTGCCTGGCGAGGGCAGCATTTTGAAGCCGGCCCGCTTGTAGTCGTCATCGGCCACCCAGGCAATGGCCCAGAAGTGCGGAAATTGCCACATGAACTGAATCCCGAATAGCACCCAGGCTTCGACTCCAATGTAGCCGGTCGCGGCCACCCAGCCAATGAGGGGCGGCAACCCGCCCGGAATAGCACCCACAGCCACGCAAATGGGCGAAATTGTTTTCAGCGGCGTGTAGATAAAACCGTAAAGAATCAGCGAAAGCAGCGACAGGCCCGCCGTGAGCGGGTTGAAGCAGTACCAGAGCAGGCCCAGCCCAGCTACGCCCAGTAGCACGCAGAAGACCCAGGCCTCGGCCGGCGACAGCACGCCCGTGGGCAGTGGGCGCTTGGCCGTGCGGGTCATCAGCTTGTCGAGCTCGCGCTCGTGAACCTGGTTGATGATGTTGGCAGAGCCCGTCACGAGCAGGCCGCCCAGCATCACCAGTAGCGCACGGCTCCAGCTGAGCTCGTGGGTTCCCAGCATGTAGCCAATGGCGCTGGAAAACGCCACCGTGAGCGAAAGCCGGAACTTGAGCAGTTGAAAATAGGCGCGGGCCTTCACCATCAATACCTGGGTTTTGTGCGTCGTGAGAGTTGGCATTCGAGGCCAGCCCCAAACGGGGCCGCAAAGTTACGCAACAACCCGCCGGACAGCATCGGTGGGCGCAATAGTTTCCGGAGCTTTTCGGGCGCGGGCCACGGCCAGCAATGTGAGGAACTGCACACCGAACAAGACGGTGGCCAGCGTGAGGTGCACCGGCTGCACAGCTGGCGGCAGCGCATACGCGGCCAGCACGATGCCCGCCAGTATCTCCAGCCCGATAATGGCAAGGGTAGCCACTGTGAGCCGACGCAGATGTGCCCGCCCAAGCTGCCATAGCTCGTAGCCCACGTACACGTTCAGCAGCAGCACGGCGGCCGACATCGTACGGTGCACGCTGAATACACTTCCTAACTTACTAACCCAGTTTTCGCGCCCCATATAATCGGCTGTTGCCGAAACGATATCGACCTGCTCGCGCACCTGCGTGCCCAACACAATTTGCCAGAACGTGAGGAGCAGCGCCGCCC
>JALYUH010000311.1 GCA_030853985.1 Bacteroidota bacterium
AGCATCCGGGGCAGCACGCTGCGCTCGCCGTTCGGGGTGCGCAACGTGAAGGTGTACTACAACGGCCTGCCCCTTACCGAAGCCGGCGGTAGCACCCCGCTCAACCTGCTCGACCCGGCTATTATTGGCCGGCTCGAAGTGCTGAAAGGGCCGGCCGGCAGCGTGTACGGCGCGGGCACCGGCGGCGTGGCCCGGTTCGAAACGCCGGCCGGGGCCGCCGGCACCAGCCGGGTGGCGGTGGGGGCCACGGTGGGCAGCTATGGCCTGTGCCGCAGCACCATCGCGGCCGAAGCCAGCAGTGCCACCACCAGCGTGCGCGCCCAGTACGCCCACCAAAGTCTCGACGGCTACCGCCAGCAAAGCGCCCTGCAACGCGACGTGCTGGCCCTCGACGTGCGCACCACGGCCTCGCCCAAAACCACGCTGGCTGCGCACCTGCTCTACGCCGACATCAGCTACCAGCTGCCCGGCGGCCTCACCCGGGCGCAGTTTGAGGCCGACCCGCGGCAGGCGCGGCCCGGCACGGCGGCCGCGCCCGGCACCGTGGCCCAGCAGGCGTATTACGCCTCGCGCACTGGCCTGCTGGGGCTCGTGCACGAGTACCGATTCAGCGACCAGCTCGATTGGCAGACGACAATTTACGGCAGCGGCTCGGCGCTGCGCACGCCGTATCTAGTCGATTACCAGTTGGGGACGGCAGTGGGCGGCGGCGGGCGCACGGCCCTGCGCTGGCGCACCGCGTTGGCCGGCCGCCCGCTGCGGCTGCAAGGCGGCGGCGAGTTTCAGGGCAGCCTGGCCAACGGCCGCAGCTACCTGAACGTGGCCGGCCAGCCCGGCGCGCTGCGCTACGACGACGACATCACGACCACCACCGGCTTCGTGTTCGCGCAGGCCGACTACGAGCTGCCCGCCGGCCTGCTGCTCACGGCGGCGGCTAGCTACAACCGGCTGCGCTACGGCATCGTGCGCAGCAGCGCGGCCGCCACCAACCCCACGGGCTACCGGTTCGGGCGCGATTTCCGGCCCGTGCTGTCGCCCCGCGTGGCGCTCTTGAAAGAATTTAGCGCGGCCCTGGCGGCCTACGCCAGCGCGAGCACCGGCTTCGCGCCGCCCACGGTGGAGGAAATCCGGCCCTCCGACGGCAGCCTGAATGGCGAGTTGCAGGCCGAGCGCGGCACCAGCTACGAGGTGGGCGCGCGCGGCCAGCTACTGGGCAGCCGGCTGGGCTACGACGTGAGCGGGTTCGATTTGGAGCTGCGCGAAACCATCGTCAGCAGCACCACGGCGCAGGGCATCGTGGTGTTTCGCAACACCGGCCGCACCCACCAGCGCGGCCTCGAAGCGGCCCTGAGCGGCTGGCTGTGGCGCGAGGCGGAGGAAATTTCCGCCCTGCCCGACCAAGTGCAGACTACCGGGCGCGGCCTGCGCGCCTGGGCCAGCTACGCCTACAACCACTTCCGCTTTGGCAGCTACGCCAGCGGCAGCGGCGACCTTGCCGGCAACCGCCTCACGGGCACCACGCCGCACACGCTCAGCGCGGGGCTCGATTTCAGCGAGCGGCTGGGGTTTTATTTCAGCCCCAGCCTCAGCCACCAGGCCCGCGTGGTGCTCAACGACGCCAACACCGAAGAGGCGGCCGGCTACTGGGTGTTTGGGGCGCGGGGCGGCTGGCGGCGCACGCTGCGGGGCCACCTGGAAACCAATGTTTACGCCGGCCTCGACAACGCTGCCAACCGCCGCTACAGCCTCGGCAACGACCTGAATGCCTTTGGCGGGCGCTACTTTCAGCCGGCCCCGGGGCGGGCCTGGTACGGTGGCGCGCAGCTGGGCTGGCGCTTCTAAGCTGCACCGCAATACCCCAAAAAAGAGCCAGCCCCTTGCGTAGCCGGCTCTCCAACATGCCCCCACATGGGCGCGGCGACCTTAGTGCAGCAGATTCAGGCGGTTGGTTTGCGTGCCGCTGGCAGTCACCAGCCGGGCCACGTACACGCCTTCCTGCCGGCCCGGCGGGCCGCCCCGCTGGGGCTAATAGTGCGTAAGTACTATATAGTATGTTTGAATAATATTTTATTAATTATTAAAACATACTATATAATTTTTTCTAATAATAAAACAGGAGCTCTGTTCTGGCAGCTGACTGCTGCCATTTTCCCGTGTGGCACTCATGCTTGGCCAGGCTACTGAAAAAACGCTGCCCCTTCGGCGGCCATCATCGTGATGGCCACCGAAGGGGCAGCGCTTACTGTTTAAGCGGAATGCCTAACTGTGCTCTTCGGGCAGGGTGAAGGCGCGGTCGCTGGGGTCGGTCAACTCTTTGGGGAGAGCATCGGGGTCGCCGCCGGCCTGGGCGCGGGCATCCATGTCCTGCTCGAAGGTGCGGAGCGAGTCGTCCATCTCGTCGGCCTTTTCCTGGCCCGAAGCGTTGTTGTCGTCGAGTACTTGGCCGTAGGTGGCGGCGTCGAGCATGGGGGTCGAAGCGCCATCTTCCGAAGGCTCCTGGTCGAAATTATTATTGGGCGTATTAGCCATGATGCGAGGGAAAAAAGGGAATTGAAAGCAGTAGCCGCTCGTCGTTCCGACAAAGCAAAAAAATCCGATAAACCGGCTGCGATAAATTTGTCGCCGGTTCCGGCTGCGTCAAAACGACGCGGGTTTATTCGTCGTCTTTGGCGGGATAGTCGGCGTTGGCGGCTTCTTCGCGGGTGTTGTGGGTGCCACCGCCGGCGTAGCGGGGGTCGTCGGCGGCCCAGGCGGCGCGCAGGTCTTCATTTTCCTTGCCTTTGGCTTCGCGCACGGCGGCGGTGTCCTGGTTCTGCTCAATGTGGCCAGGCTGGTCCTCGGGGTTGTCGGGGGCGTTCTGGGCTTCCTCCTCGCGGTCGTTGAATTCGCTGAACTCGTCGGGGTTGTCGTTGGCCCCGCTGCGGCCGGGGGCGGCGGCGGTCGTGTCCTGGCGGGAGGCGTGGCCAAACTCGCCGTAGCCGGGGGTGCCGGCGGCAGCCTGGTTCTCAGAATTAGGCGTGGGGGAGGGATTTTGCGTATCCATGCGGCAAGGAGGCGGGTAAGGGTGAAAAACCAAACGGGCCCGGCCCGTCTGCTGCTGCTTCTACGCAAACCGGCGGCCGGCCGTTCGGCTTCGACCCCCGGCCCACTGGTTTTTCTTCCCCATGCTACGCTAACCCATTCAGTACCTGCTCATGTCCATCAAGCACGACCCCGCAAACCAACAGTTCACCACCACCCACAACGGCCACGCCGCCGAGCTGGCCTACGCCCGCCCCAACGACGGCGTAATCGACTTCACCCACACCTTCGTCGACGAAGCCGTGCGCGGCCAGGGCGTGGCCGATGAGCTGGCCCGCACTGCCCTGGCCTACGCCCGCACCGAAAAACTGAAAGTGAAAACCACCTGCACGTTCATGGCCGACTTTGTGAAAAACCACCACGCCGAGTACGCCGACCTGCTGGCATAGTCCGGCCGGGGATGGCCGCCCGCCCGCCGTGCCCGCCCCAACGCAAAAGCGCCCCCCGCCAACTGGCCGGGGGCGCTTTTGCGTTGGG
>JALYUH010000431.1 GCA_030853985.1 Bacteroidota bacterium
TTAAAGGTGGCCGCGCCTACGTAGTGGACTTCAACAAAACGATGGTGGCTTCGGAAGTGGCCGACAAAATCCGCCCCGTGTTTGAGGACGCCGGCCTCGAAGTGAAGCAGTACGGCTCGCCCGACCGCCTGCGCATCACCACCGGCTACCTGGCCGAGGATGAAAGCGCCGGTGCCGACGCCAAAGTGGTAGCCGCCCTCAACCAGGGCCTGCAGCAGTACAGCGCCGATGCCCCGTCTATCAAATCGACCTCGAAAGTGGGCGCGACCATCGCCGACGACATCAAGCGCACCTCGGTACTCTCGCTGGGCCTCACGCTGCTGGGCATCTTCATCTACGTGCTGTTCCGCTTCGAGCGCTGGCAGTACTCGATGGCCGCCGTGGTCGCGCTGTTCCACGATGCGCTGCTCGTGATTGCCGCCTTCCCGATTGCCCGCCTTTTCGGCCTGAACTACGAGATGGACCAGATTTTCGTGGCGGCCTTGCTCACCGTTATCGGTTTCTCGATGAACGACACGGTGGTTATCTACGACCGTATCCGCGAGTACCTGCGCGAGAACCCCAAGCTGACCTTCGCCCAGGTGGTGAACCCGGCGCTGAACTCGACCTTCTCGCGCACGATGATTACGTTCACCACCGTGTTCCTGGTGGTGCTCGTGATGTACATCTTCGGCGGCGAAACCCTCCGCTCGTTCTCGTTCGCGATGATTATCGGCGTGATTTTCGGCACGTACTCGTCGCTGTTCATTGCTACTCCGATTATCCTCGACACCTACGGCAAGAAAGAGGAGCGCGAGCGCCTCGCCGCCGGTGAGGACGTATCGGGCCTGCCCGGCGACGCGCCCAAGCTGAGCACGACCACGGTTTAACCACGGATTCGTCAGATTAACGGCGGATTTTCCGGATTTTGTAGTCGATTCTTTTGACGACTCTTCACTGAAAAAAGGCTGTCTTCGGGCAGCCTTTTTTTGTGCCTTTGCCGCACCATACACCCAGGGAAACACTGCGGAGTAATCGACTACAAAATCCGAATAATCCGTCGTTAATCCGACGAATCCGTGGTTAAGGCAACCCTTTTTCGGTACCTTCCGAGTGGTGAACAGAAGCCGTTGCTCTTCCCGTTTCTATGCTACACCTTTCCCCACTTGATTCTGCATCTGCCCGATTCGCCGAACTGCTGGCGGCCTGCCGCCGGCAGGAGCGGGTGGCGCAGCGTCGCCTTTATAGTCAGTTTCACGGCTTCGCGATGAGCGTGTGCCAGCGCTACGCCCGCGACCGCGACCAGGCCATGGAAGCCGCCAACGACGGCTTTCTGAAAGTATTCCGCGACCTGAACCGCTTCGATGATACCCGCCATCCGGACGATGTGGCGGGCTCGTTCCGGGGCTGGCTCAAGCGCATCATGGTGCACACGGCCATCGACCACTACCGCGCCAACGAGCGCCACCAGCACCAGCAGGAGCTCGACGACGCCACCCTGAACCGGGCCGCCCACGACGCCACCCCGCTCGACTCGCTGAGCTAGGATGAGCTGCTGGCCCTGGTGCAGCGCCTGCCGCCGGCCTACCGCACGGTATTCAACCTGAGCGTAATTGACGGTTTCAGCCATGAGGAAATTGCGGCGCAGCTGCACATCTCCGAAGGCACTTCCAAATCCAATCTATTCAAGGCCCGGGCCCACTTGCGCACCATGCTGGCCCAGTGTTCGATGCTAGAAAAAATCCGCTATGTGGTCTGATAACGATATTGATGACGCCTTTCGCCGCCTCGACTCCGCCGAGCCCGAGCCCACGCCCTTCCCCCTCGATGCCTGGCTGAAGCTGGAGGCCGGACTGGACCAGGCCGTGATTGACCGGGCCGTGCGCCACCGGCTGTGGCAATTTTTCGCGGCCGAGATGGCTATTGTGGCGCTGGTGGGCCTGGGCTGGTCGCTGTGGCCAGCTGGTGCGCCGGTTTCGGCAGCTTCCAAAGCGCAAACTGCCGCCGCCACTACTTTGCCAGCGCACAAGGCGGCAAATGCGAAACGCCTACCGGGTTCGGAAACGAGTAAGGCAGGCGCGTCGTCGGCACGGCCCACGGTTGGGAACATGGCGCTGGCAATGCCCCGGCTGGCCCCTACGCCCGCTGCCACGGCTTCGATGCAAGCTCCGACCACTGCTGCCGCGCCGGTTTCTCCAGCTTCGGCTGCGCCCGGGGTAGGTGGGCATGGGCAACATTTGCCGCTGGCCGTAGCGCTGGTTCCTGGCCACTACCCCCGCTTCCACTCGGCGGAGGACCGGCTTGCCGCATCTGGGCATGGTGCAGCGGCGGCCGGCGCGGCAGCGGGCTATTCAGAAAGCACTTCGGCGGCCCGGGCAGTTAAATCTCCCGCTGCAACTCACTCGCTAGCTATTGCGGCTTCGGCCGCAGAAGCCAGCGCACGTACTCAAACACTCTCAGATGCTCAAAACGCCCGGAACCTGGCCACCGCCAACCAGTTGGCCGGCCGCCCAATGGCCCTGCCTTCGCAGGTAGCGGCCGGCGGGGTAGTAGTTGCAGATGCGGCCTCGCCCGGGGGCGGTGCGCCGGATATCGCATCCGGCACCAGCCGTTTGGCAGCGGCTTCAGCATCGACCGGCGCGGACAATCCATCCAACTTCAATTTAGCTACTGCCGCATCGGCTCCGGCTGCTATGGACGGCTTGTCGCCCGTTGTCGCTTCAATGGTCAACTCCGCCCAACCGACAGCCGAGCCGCTACCCGCCCAACTGCAGCCCATTGCAGTAGCCGCTACCCCGCTGCCCGCCGGGGTGTATCAGCCGCGCTTTTACGTGGGTGTGGTGGCCGCGCCCGACGTGAGTACCGTGAAGTTCGCCGACGTGCAGGGCGCCCACCTCAACCTGGGCCTGACGCTGGAATACCGCCTGGGCCAGCGCTGGCGCTTGGCCACCGGCCTGCAGCGCGCTACCAAAGACTATTACGCCCGGCGCGATGACTACGATTTCAGTGGTTACCCTAAAGCGTACACCCGCGACTTCAACTGGGTAGATGCCAGCTGTACCATTTTCGATGTGCCCCTGAACCTGCGTTACGATGCCGTGGTGGGGCCACGCTACCGGCTGTTCGGCGCGGCGGGGTTGTCGTCGTTTTTTATGCACCGCGAGCAATACACCTACGACTACTACGACAATGCCAGTAACGCCCCCGCGGTGTGGGAGCGCAGCTTCGTGAACGCCAACCAGCACCTGGTCAGCATCCTCAACCTCTCGGCCGGGTACGAATATGGCCTGGGCACGCACTGGCGCGTGCAGGCCGAGCCCTACGTGAAAGTGCCGCTGGCCGGCGTGGGGGCGGGCAAGGTGAAGCTCCTCAGCGCGGGCGTCTACTTCGGCCTGAAATACGGCTTCTGAGGCCAACCGGCCCTTTCAATAATCCGGCACCAGCGCATCCGGGC
>JALYUH010000438.1 GCA_030853985.1 Bacteroidota bacterium
ACTGCATTCAGGGCTGGACGGGTATTGCCGAGTGGGGCGGCGTATCGCTGCGCGCGATTATCGAGCTGGTGAAGCCGCACGCCAACGCCCACACTGTTATGTTCTATTCCTTCGGCGGCGCTTATTACGATACCCAAACGCTGGAAAACTGCCTGCACCCGCAGTCCATCCTGGCCTGGGAAATGAACTACGCGCCTCTGACTGCCACTTATGGCGCGCCCCTGCGCCTGCGGGTTGAAAACCAGCTTGGCTATAAAATGGTGAAGTGGATTCGGGCCATTGAGTTTGTGGAAACCCACGAAACCGTGGGCAAAGGCTACGGCGGCAAAAACGAGGACGACGAATACTTCGACCTGCTGCCGAATATATAAGGGCCTGTAGTGCTATTTATTCCTCGTGGCT
Source organism: Bacteroidota bacterium (assembly GCA_030853985.1). GTDB lineage: Bacteria > Bacteroidota > Bacteroidia > Cytophagales > Hymenobacteraceae > Hymenobacter. Next base: position 403 of record JALYUH010000438.1, read on the forward strand.
GGTGCAGAACCCGGGTTTGTAGAGGGAAGATGCAAGGCAAAAGGCATTTCTCGACAAAGCAAGTAGAGGGCCCGCATGGCCTGTTTCGGGCCACCGACGAGCCCGGCTAACCGGCGACCGCGGTGCCTACGGTGATAGCCCCGGCCCACCAACTGCGCAACCTGACGGCCCACCAGGGCCGGCTTGTTGCCCACTCGAGCGTGCCCGGCTCCCGCCACTCTAAGGCGCGACTGCTCAGCAACAAGACGCACTACGGCTCCACCGACCCCGACGCACGTATTTCCCTCAAGCCCGGCAAAGCGCGGGCTCTGCATTACCTCTGTAGCGTGGCCGTGGACACCGCCCACGGCATCATCAGCCACGTGCAGGCCGATTTTGCCGACAGCCGTGACAGCTTGCACCTGCCCCGCTTGCTCACCGGCCTGCAGCGCCGGCTGCAGCGCCAGGAACTGTGCGTGCGCGACCTGCTGGCGGACGCCAGCTACGCCAACGGCTCGAATCACACCCTGCTTTAAGCGCAGCACATCACGGCCTGGCCACCCGTGGGTTTTGCAGAGTCTTTCATGACGAAGGAAAGATACCACCCTGTTCTGTCCAGATTAACTAGACCACCTCACCGCACGCTGTACTCCTCACGCTGGATTACTTCCTGAGCGGAGTAATGGTCAGCGTTTTCGTGCTGTGCATGCTGGTGGCTGTGCATGCTGGTGGCCTTGCCACAACCCAAACGGCTTGCTTTTTCCAAATAAGGTTAGGCACAGTGGCGTTTTTCTTGCCTGCGCGCCAGGCCAGGTTATTTTTGCACCATGCGCTTCGTTCTGTGCCTCCTGCTCTTGTGGTTCTCCCTCCCTGTTCAAAGCCAGACCGTTATTGATACGGTGGAGGTATACAACGGCGTTCTTACCAAGAAGCGCCTAGTGGCCGCGGCGAACGGGGAAACGGTGAAAGAACTGTATTACCATCCCAACAACCAAGTGCAAGTGGCGTATTTTCTTCGCCAGGGCAAACGGGTTCGCTGGGTTAGCTATACGACCGACGGGGCCATGGAGTACGAATGGACAGACCCCGAAATCAAGCGGAGCCAACGCGCGCAATACAAAGGCAAAGTATTTGGCAGCACCCTTGCCCTCGGCGCGCTGGTGCTGTACGGCATCAGAAAGCGGTGGGGGTACGCCGTCCTCTACTATTCGGTGCTGCTACTAGTGCCCTTCCTGTTGCTGCTCGTGTTCCAGCAAGAAGTCATAGCAAGCGTGCCCCCCGTGGCGGGGATGGCGCTGGCGTCGATGGTCTTTGTGTTGACGCCTTTACTGCTCGGTTCATCTTTCTACAACTTGTTTAACCACTCCGCCATTCCAAAGCGGGTATCGCTTCTGGGGGCGGTCTCAAGCAGCCTGTTAGTGCTCTACTTGCTCGTAACAGCAGCGGTTGCAGGAGCAGGAATAATTGGGTAGAATATTCCTCCTTTCAATGAACAGCGCAAATCAGCCGATGCTTAGTGGCCAGCTGGCCGCTGTGGTGCCGGGCGAGTTTACGAAACTCGTCTACGAATCAAAGTTTACGAAATGCCCCGAAAGGATGAGTTTGACAAACTCTTCCGAAGAGGACTCGCACCTCAATTAAACAACCTAGAACCCAATCCCTACCCGCAACCCGGTGCCCAGCCGCTGCCCGCTTTGCAGGGCGGTGTAGAAATCCACCCGCAGCACTTTTACCACGTGCTCCACGCCCGCGCCCAACTCCACGTAGTGGCCGGCCTGGGCGGTGTGCAGGTAGTTGAGCGAGGCCACTTCCTGCCATTTCAGCTTGCGAAAGAGCGGGATTTTATTAAAAATAAAACCGTTGAAATGGTGGTCGAAGTGGGCTTCGAGGTAGGTGTTGTTGGTGCTGAAGCGGTAGTAGTCCAGCAGCTGGAAGTTGGTGAAGTTGCCCGTCAGAATCGTTTGGTTGCCGGCGAAGTGGCGGTAGTCGATGAACGTGAGGCCCTCCTGCTTGCCCACGAAGCCGCCCACGTTCACGCGGAAGGCGCTGGCTCCCAGCAGCCCCAGCGACAGGTTGTGGCGCACGCCGGCTTGCAGCAGCAGGTAGCGCACGTCGGAGCCCAGCACGTGGGGCACGGCTAGGCGGCCCTGCACGTTGAAGGTGGGCCACTTGGAGCCGAGGTTGAACTTGCCATCGGGCCGGTTGATGTAGTGCTGGCCGGGCTTGAAATCGGCTGACAAACCCACCGTCAGAACCCGGCTGCGGCCGAAGCTGGTGGTGGGCAGCTCCTCGCTCACGGGCGTGTTGGGCGTGAACAACCGCTCCGTCGAGTTGCGAACGAGCCGGTCGGTGGTGTTGAACAGCTCGTGGCGGTCGAAGTAGGCGGCGCTGGCGCGCACCGTCAGGCCATTCAGCGCCTCCGATAAATAGCTTACTTCCAGCCCGTCGCGGCGGTAGAGCTTGGCGTAATTGTAGTTGCCCAGCAGCGTGTACACCGTGTTGATGAGGGGCGTGAGCTGCGAGTTGCGGTCGAAGTTCTCGATAGTACGGCCCGCGATGAGGCCCACTTCGCGGCGCTTGGCCGGGTGCAGCTGCCAGGCCAACTCCAGGCTGGGGCTAAGCTGCCGGCTGCTGAACCCATAGCGCAATACGGGCGTGAGGGTCACGAACCGCCGGTCGTCGGTGCGCTGCCGGAAAGTGGCCTGGGCGTTCAGCACGGCCCCTTCCACGGTGTTGTACTGAAAAATCTGGGGCAGCGGAAGCACCGAAAAGACCTGCTTCTTAAAGCTGTTCTGGTACGAGTAGCCACCGAGGAGCAATTTGCTGACCTCGAACGCATTGCGCTTGCGGTCCATCGAGTCCTGGTAGGGCCGCGAGCGGCGGATGACCTCGGTGCTGTCCTTCACGTGGTAATCCTTTTTTTCCTCGGCCGTGAGGGGCACGGGGCGCACCTGGTCCCAGTAGCTGGAGTCGCGCTCGTTCACGCCTTTTTCCACCAGCTGCACCTCGCCGCGCGGCATGCGGGCAAACGGGTCGTTTTTGATGGAGTCGCGCTGGGCCTGCTTCACCTGCTTGCGCACCTGGGCGTTCAGGCCGCGCAGGTCGGGCTTGCGCTTGCGAATTTGGGCGGCGGTTTCGCGGCCCAGCAACTCGTCTTTGCCCTCGGCCACCACGGGCGGGGCGGCTTTGGGCTCGGGCGGCGTGGGGTAGGTGGCCACCACGTTGCTGTAGTTCGAGAGCACCCCCGTAATATCGAATGCGCCCTTGAAACCCAGGCCCGACAAGTTGGCCCGCGCCTGCTGCAACTGCATCAGCCACACGTTGGGGTTGCCGGGCGCGGGCGCGTACTGCTGGGTGATGTGCACGTCGTCGGTGTAGTCAATCTGGGCCTCCTTGCCGAGGTGCAAATCGACGGAGTGAATGCGCCACGAACCTTCCACGATGTAGATGTAGCCGGAAAAAACCGGGTCGGACGGGCGGCGCGGAATCACCTTAATTTTATTCACCACCACACCGTTTTCCGTCGAGCTGCCCACCAGCTCGTACTTGTAGAACAGCAGGGAATTGGCCGCGATGGGCGACACGAAGCCGCGCTCGGCAAAGCCGGGCTTCACCAGGTTTTCGTAGAAGGTGAGGTTGCGGCCGGCGCTGGCCCGGTTAAAGCTCAGGCCACGCGAGTCGCCGCTCACCCGGCTCGAAATCATGCGTTCGCGCACCTGGTTGGGCTGCGTCACGCTGATTTCGGACAGGCTTTCGGAAAGGTAGAGAATGCCTTTTTTGATGTCGGGGCCAATTTTGAACAGGCCCATAATTTTGGCGGGCGTGTCGATGATGCGCAGCACGCTTTTGAGGTAGATGCGGGCGCGGTAGGCCGCCACCTCGCGCCGGTGGTAGGCCCGCCACTGCTGTGCCTGCTGAATAATAGCGTAGGCCGGGTCGCGGTCGGAGGAGCGCACCAGCACCTCGCCCAGGTTGTAGTTTTCGGCCTGCAACGCTACGTTCAGCACCACGGCCGAGTCGCCGCCGGGCACGCGCAGGGCCTCAATGCGCGGCTTGTAGCCCACGTATTGAAACACCAGTTCGTACTGGCCGGCCGGTAGGCGCAGCTGGTAGCGGCCCTGCTCGTTGGCCCCGGTGCTGGTGGCGGCCCCGCGCACGGCCACGTTGGCAAAGGCCAGCGGCTTTTGGTCGCCGCCGCTCACCACGCCCTTCACAATGCCGGCCTGGGCCAGCAGCGGCAGCCAGCTAAGCACGACCAACTTCACAAAAACACGTACCGAAACCAACGACATATAGCAGCAAAAAAGGCACTCCCAGGTTCGTCCAAGTTACGACCTTCGCGCCAACAGATGCCGTTTGAGGGGCCGAAGGTTGCCTGGCCAGCCCACAACGAAACGCCCAGCCCGTTGTTTGACGTTACTACCTCTCCCGAAACCCTGCCCGATGTTCAAAAACCCCGACAAAGCGCCCAAGCAGTACACGCCCGGTGAGGCTCTGCAAAAAATTGCCGCCTTCTGCGCCTACCAGGAGCGCACCCACAAAGAGGTCGAGCAGAAACTAAAATCCTACGGCCTGGACGAGGACGAAGCCGGCGAAATCATCATCCGCCTTAGCCGCGAAAAGCTGCTTGATGAGCAGCGCTTTGCCCAGGCCTACGTGCGCGGCCACTACCGCCAGAAAAAATGGGGCCGCCGCCGCATCGTGCAGGAGCTCAAGCAGAAAGGCATCAGCGAATACTGCATCAAGGCGGGCCTAAAGGAAATCGACGGCGACGAATACTACCAGAACCTGGTGGACGTGATGGAGAAAAAAGACCGCCAGGAAAAGGAGAAGAATCCGCGCGTGCGCCGCCAGAAAATCGCGCATTACCTCATGGGCAAGGGCTACGAGCAGGACCTCATCAAAATGGCCCTCGACGACTTGGGCAAAGCGCCCGAAGACGACACCGACGAAGCCTAGCGCGTGGCGGCAAAAAAGGCCTCGTTGGCCACCAGGCCGGCCGGGTCGGCGGCGTACGCGGGGCGCAGGCGGCGCACAAAATACATTTCCACTTCGCCCTTGCCCTTGGCCGCTACCAGGCCACGGTAGTCGCAGTCGAAGTAGGTGCCGACCAGCGCGTGGGTGGCGGCCGAAATGTTGACCCGGCCGCCTGCGGAGCTGCTTTCCATGCGCGAGGCCGTGTTCACGGTGTCGCCCCAGATGTCGTAGGCAAACTTTTTGGTGCCGATAACGCCCGCCACCAGCGGCCCGGTGTGCAGGCCGATGCGCACCTCCCAGAACGGCTGCCCGGCGGCCTGCTTCTGGTGCTGCCAGTGCAGCATCAGCGAGAGCATTTGCAGGGCAGCGGCCACGGCGTGGGCGGCGTGGTGGCTCGTGGGCACCGGCACACCGGCCGCGCACATATACGAGTCGCCGATGGTCTTGATTTTTTCCAGGCGAAAGCGCTCCACCACGTCGTCGAAGGCGTTGAAGCACTGCCCGAGCTCGTCGATGACCTGCTCGGCACTCATGGTCGCGGCAATCTGGGTGAAGCCTTTGAAGTCGGTGAACAGCACCGTGGCTTCTTCGTAAAAGCGCGGCGTGGCGGCCCCTTTCTCTTTGAGCTCGGTGGCAATTTCCTCGGGCAACACGTTGAGTAGCAGTATTTCCGACTTGTGCCGCTCCGATTCCAGGGCCACGTTGGCACGTTCCACGTGCTGCTTTTCGGCCTGGAGCTCGGCGGTGCGCTCCTGCACCATGCGCTCGAGAATGGCGAACTGGTTGGCGTTGGCCCACGACACGGAGATGAAGCCCGCGATGGCCCGCATAATGTTGACGCCCGACTGGCTCACGGGCGGCGCGAAGGGCTTGATTTCCTTGTAGCGGCCGGCCAGCAGCACGCCCGCCATCTCGCGCCCAATCACCACGGGCAGGGCAATGAAAAAGGGCACGCCCAGGCGCTCGCGCAGCTCCTCCACCAGGGGCGGCGCGTCGCTGCCCTTGTTCACCAGCAGGTAGCTGTCCTTGCCGGGCAGGGCGGCGCCAAAATCGAAGCTTAGCGAGGAGAAGCGGCTAAGCGTGGCCGCATCGAAGCCCAGGCCGAAGCGCGGCACGAAGGCGGTGCCATCGCCGGTGCGGGCCAGAAACACCGAGCGGTCCATGCGCAGGCGCAGGTTGATGGCTTCCAGGGTTTTATCAATCACCTCTTCCACCGGCATCTGCGCGTCGATGGATTCCTGCAAATCGGCCAGCAGGTCGAACCCGTCGTTTTTCACCCGCAGGTCCGACTTCACCGATGAAATCACGGAGTCGGCTTTCACGTTGGCCCCGCCCAGCTCGTCCACGCGCTGCTCGTAGTAGGCCAGCGCGCGCTGCAGGTCGGTGGGCACGGCCGCGGCAGCAGCCACGGCCGCCACGGAGGGGAAAGAATCGCGTTCCATAGCAAAGGGGATTCGGCGGAATGTTCAGGTGAAATGGCGAATAATTCGCCGGGAAAACAAATGACGGCCAGCTTGGTACGAATCCGGGCGGTGGCTAAAGCCGCCGCCATTCTGGGCGCCATGAGTAGATGGGTGAAACCGGGTTTGGGGTCTGCTTAAATGGCTCGGGTGAGCTTTCTCGAACCTGGCGCGGTGGCGGGCTGGTTCAGCCCGTTTCTTCGCTCCAGATGCAGAGCACGCCGGTCCAGTCCAGCGGTACCACGCTGCCGGTGGCCAGTTGCGCAATCTCCACACCCGTGTAGAAACCCAGCAGCGGAATATCGCCAAGGGCTTTTTGCACCTCGCGGGCTTCCTCCTGGTCGTTGCCGGAGTAGGCCCCGGCCCGGCCGGCGCAGTCGATGTAGAACGCCAGCAGGGGCCGCCGCCCCTCGGCCGCGATGGCGGCCAGCAGCTTGCGGGTTTCGGCGTAGATGTAGTCAAAATCGAACGAGCGGCGCATGAGCTGGATTTCGGAGCCCTCCACCAGGTCGGGCTCCACCATCACCAGGGCGTTGCGCTTGCGGTCGACGCCCACGCACATGCGGTTGGCGTATTCTTCCTCCCGAAACGGCCCCCATTTGTCGCCCTTGTTCACGCCCAGCGTAATAAACCAGCCGTAGTCCTCAAACGAGAGGCCCGAGTCGGCCCCGATGATATCGGCCAGCACATCGGCGGCCGGGCGGTGGTCGATTTCCAGAATGATGGGGCCTTCGGCGCGGGTCACGGTGTGGTAGGCCGAGGCCGGCAGGCAGCCGTGCATAATCACCTGGTGCATTTTCACGCCGCCGCCCGAGAGCACCAGCGCCGAAGCCGAGCACGACAGCACCCGGTCGTTGAACCACTGAAACGACTCGCGGAACTGCATGTCGCCCATGGTGCCGGCTCCGGCGGCGGCCGGCCACTGCCCGCCCAGGGCGTCGCTCATGCCGGCCAGCAGCGGGGTGCCCATGTTCATGCGGAAGCGGCCGGTGGTGCGGTTCACCGAGTCGTAGAAAAACAGCAGGCTGGGCGGGCCGTCGTAGTCGCGGCCCAGCACCTGGGTGGCCAGGGCGTGGCCGCAGCCGTACTCGTTGCCGGCCAAATCGGTTTGCACAAACAAGTCGGCCCGAATAGTGTCGGAAGCCAGCACGGCCACGCCGCACTGGTAGCCGTCGTAGCCCAGGTCGGTGTTGGTGATGACACCCACCGCGTAGGTGCCTAGCAGCTGCGGCTGCGGCCCCAGCACCGTGCGCACCCCCGCCAGAAATTGCTGCGGATTGTGGCGCGAGGTCGTCATCAGAATGGCCAGCTCGCAGGTGCGCACGCCCGCGTGCGTGAGCGCCGCCGCCGAGGCTTCGGCCCCGGCCCGGAACGAGTCGGTACGGCTACTAAAACCGGTGCCGGCGTGCGTGGGCATATTGGGAATGGGAAATTAGGGACTTGTTGAAAGGCAGCCGGATTACTTATCGGACCGTGACCGTGTTTAACGGGTCATGCAGCGCATTCTGCGCTGCATGACGACCGTTTTTGGTACGGTTTCCTTCAAAACCGCTCCACGGCGCTAGGTGCTACTCCATCACAAACTCCGTGGTGATGCGCAGGGGCAGCTCCAGGGTATTTTTCACCGGCGACTTGCGGTCGATGGTTTCCTTCGAGCGCTGGAGCTTATGGCTGTGGGCGGGGTCTTTGGCCTTCAGAGTTACTTTGTAGTGCAGGCCGATGGCCCCGTTGGCGGCTTCCTTGTTGAGGCCAAGCACGCCGTTCACGTCGAAATCGACGGTTACTTCCACGTTTACTTTTTCCAGCTCGGTGCCGAACATGGCCGAATTGGTGACAATACCGGCCGTGAGGCAGCCGCAGAGGCCCGCGGCCATCACCTCCACCGGGTTGGGGGCCGAGTCGGTGCCGCCGAGGTAAGGCGGCTCATCCACCTGAATGGTGAAGTGGCGGTCGGGCCCGCTAATGTTGGCGTTGTTGGAGTGCACCTCGTCAATCGTGACTTCGGTGCGGGTGCCGCCCTTCCATTCGGAGCGGGCTTTAAACTTGACATCGGCCATGGCCGGGCTGCCTTTGATGGCGTCAATCAGCGAGCCAATGCTGGCCAGGTTGACGCCATTGGGCAGGGTTTCGGGAGAAGCAGTTTCACTCATGGAAATTGGCTTAAAAGGTGGAAAAATTTTATTAAATGTAGGCAAAAAGCGTATAGAGCAAGCAGCGAACCTGCGAAAACCCCGCAAAATCCCCGCT
>JALYUH010000453.1 GCA_030853985.1 Bacteroidota bacterium
ATGCGCAGGTCGCCGGCGCGGGTGCTCCAGCCCAGGCCGGGCAGGCCGGGGCCGCCGTCGGGCGCGCCCACGGTATGTTGCTGGTTATGAATCATAAAGCCGCCCACCAACGAGCCCACCAAAAACACCAGCAGCCCCAGCCGCATACCCCACACGTAGCCGGCCGGCCCGAATGGCTGGTAGCGCCAGGCCAGGTACACGGCCCAGACGGTCATCAGCGTATTCACCAGAATAAACACGCCCATCAGCCCAAACAGGATGCCATTGAGCGGGCTGCTGGCATTGTAGTGCGAGGAGGTGCCCCGCGCGGCCTGCCCGAAAATCACAAATTGCTCCACGGCCATGCTCAGGGCCACGCCCCGGCTCAGGCGGCGCACGCTGCGCTGGGCGGCGGCGGGCAGGTCGGCCAGCAGCCAGCCCAGCGTCCAGGCAAAAGCGCTGATGGACAGCGCAAACTTGAGGGGTTTCAGCCAAACCAGCGCCCCGGTCACGAGGCGATGGTCGAGGGGCAGCAGCGCCAGGGCCAGCGCGGCCAGGGCCACGTTCAGCCAGCCCGTGGCCGAGAGCGCCGGGTTCACGCGGTGCAGCACGCGCAGGGCCGTGCCAATGGCTGGGAAGAAGGAGGCGGCTGGCGTGGCCGGCCCGAAAAGCGGGATTTGAAGCAGGGCGGTTTTCATGGGTTCGGCGGAGGAAGTCAACAGGTTGAAATCGTGGCGAAAGGCTTGGCTGAATTAATCGCGCAATGATTTAGTCGCAATCAACTGACAGCTAGCAATCTTCAGCTAATGACTAATGACTAATGGCTAACGGCTCACTACTCCGGCGGCCTCCGGATACCGGCTGCGCACCGCCGCATACAGCAGCAGCCCCACCGGCCCGAACAGGAACGTGAGCAGCAGGCAGGGCACCAGCAGCCCGTGCGGCACGCCGCGCCGCTGGGCGTCGCGCAGCTCCCAGGCTCCGGTCCACAGGTCGAAGCAGAGGTAGTGCACCCAGCCGGCCAGCAGCGCCCACCGGTCGCGGAACAGCGCGGCTACTTCGTCGAGCGACTGAAAGCCGCCCTCGCCGCCGTGCGGCCCTACGTAGTGCACCGCGATGAGCACGGCGTAGGTGGCGGCCAGCAGCAGCGGCAGCGCGCCACTCAGCACCACGGCGCGGGTGCCGCGCCAGCGCGGGGCCAGCACCAGCAGCGCCCAACCGAGCAGCGCCACGGGGTTGGCGAGCGAAAACAGGAGGTCGGGCGTGGGCATAAGCGGTTGAGGGAGTGAATGCTAAGCCAAACGTACGTTCCAAGCCACGGAACTGCTTATAAAATGCGGGTGAAGCAGCCGCTGCGGCCCGCGAAACGGAAATGCGGCGCGGTGAAGCAACCTATTTTCTTCCCGCTGATTCCTATATTTACCAAGTATCCTTTTCAATCTTTTCCCCGTGCTGTTTTCACTGCCTTCCCTGCTGCTCAGCGCCGCACTTCAATTGCTGAACGCCCCCGCACCGCCCGCGCCCGCCGTGCTCACCGGGCACCTCGACCACGCCCCGGCCGGCGACTCGGTCCGGCTCAATTATGGCAAGCACTGGCAGCAGCAGACGGTGAAGGCCGCCCTCAGCCCGGCCGGTGATTTTGCGGTGACGCTGCGCGACCTGACGGCCGGCACGCCCATTATGTTTTCCTACGCCCGCCAGCGCACCAGCCTCTACCTCAGCCCCGGCGACCAGGTGCGGGTTACGCTCGACTTTCCAAAATTCGACGAAACCCTGCGCTACACCGGGCGCGGAGCCGAGGCCAGCAATTACCTGGCGCAGGCGCTGTGGAAGTTTGAGTTCGGGCCCCGCGAGGGGCAGGTGCCGCACCCGCTGCCCACCGCCACCACCACGCCGGCCCAGATGCGGCAGCAGGCCGATGCCTTCCGGCAGGCCCGGCGCGACTTTTTGGCCGGCTACGCTAAAGCCCACGCGCTGCCCGCCGGCTTCCAGCGCGCCCAGGCCCTCGACCTGGACCTGAACTGGGCCACGGCCCTGCTCGAATACCCCGGCACCTACCGCTACCTCGCCAAGCACGAGCCCACGCTGCCCGCCACCTACTTCGACTTTCTGCAGGAGCTGCCGCTCAAAACCTTCGACCCCTACCTGCAAGACCGAGGCATTGATGGCAACACGGCCGTGCTGCGGTTTCTCAATGCCTACGCCAACCGCCTCGCGCCCGGCGGCACCCTTAGCACCGACCCCGCCGAGGCCGGCCGCCACTACGCCCAAGCCGCCGCCGATTTCGGCCCCAGCCGCGCCACTCTCGACCTGGCGATGTACCAATTCTACAGTTGGAAGCTCGAAGGCAACCTCGCGGGCGTAGTGGCCGCCTACCCCACTTTCCGCGCCCAAAACCGCGACTCCACCCGTGGCCGCGAGCTGCGCACGCTCATTACCCGGCAGTTGGCGGTGAAGGAAGGGTTGCCCGCGCCCGCCTTCACGCTGTTGAACAATGAGGGCCGGCAGGTGTCGCTCAACGACCTGCGTGGCAAGGTGGTGTACCTCGATTTCTGGGGGACTTGGTGCGCGCCCTGCATGCAGGAAATGCCCGTCAGCCACGCGCTGAAGCAGAAATTTGAGGGCCGCGACGTAGCCTTCGTCTACATTTCGGTGGGCGACAAGCCCGAGAAGTGGCAGCAGGTGCTGGCCGCGCAGCACCTCACCGGCCCCAACAGCATTCACTTGCGCAGCCCCGAGCACGACGATGTGGCCAACCGCTACCAGGTGCAGAGCTACCCCACCTACTGGCTCATTGGGCGCGACGGGCGCATCATCAACCGCACGGCGCCCCGGCCCAGTACTGGTGAAACGGCCGTGGCCGCCATCGAGCAGGCCCTGGCGCAGTAGGGCGGGCGGCCCGGTTGTACCTTTGGCGCGGTAAAACCCGTTAGCAAGTTGCTATGGCTGTAGGTGGAGTGCGTTTTGCGGTGCAAGTGGCCCTGTTGGTTGGGGCCGGGCTCACGGCCGGGGCGCAGGCGCTGCCCGCGCCCGGCGGCCGGGGGCGCGATTCGGTGGCGCGCCGGCCCAACATCGAGCGCCTGCCGCACAATCGCTTCGTGGTGCAGTACGACTCGCGCTACTCCGTCCTCAACCGCCACCTCACCACCATCAACGGCCTCAAGCTGGGCATCGAGTTCAAGAACCGCTTCCGCACCGGGGCGGCCATCTACTTCCTGAGCACGGGTGTGCCCTCGCGCCAGACCAAGCCCGACAACGCCGCCGAGGATGCCGATGCCGAAATCCGCTTCCGCTACCTGGCCGTGTACGCCGGCTACGTGCTGCTCGAAAACCGGCGCTGGGAGCTTAGCGCCAACATGCAGCTGGGCCTGGGCTCGGCCTACGTGCTGTATGAGGCCGACGATGGCGACCTCGACAAAACGCCCCGCGATTTCATGGGCATCGTGGAGCCCACGCTGGCGGCCCAGTACCGCGTGTTTCGGTGGGGCGGCTTCGGCACGGGGCTGGGCTGGCGGCAGCCCGTGTTCGTGCCCCTGGCCATTCAGAAAGAGCTGAACGGGCCGGTGTTCTACCTGCGTGCCAACCTGTTTTTGGGCGAACTTTTCAAGGTGGTGAAGGAGCGGGAGCCGCTTTTCACTCAAACCAACATGCGCTAACGCGGGCCAGTAGCACGAATTCTTAGGTCGCATTTTCGAACGAGCCGGCGTGAGGCCACAAACTAAACGTTCGTCCTACTGGCCCTCGCTGGTCGAGTAAAGAGCTTGGATGCCCGCCATGCCCGCTACCAGCAGCCAAAGCAGTAGCAGCCACTGGCGCCGCCCGGTGCTTGGCCACCTACCTTCCGCTCAAGAAAAAACGTTGCGCACACGGCTACCCATTCGCTAAGCGCAGCGTGGCGGCGCGGTCGAGCTTGCCGTTGGGCGTGGCCGCGAATTCCGGGATGTAGCGCAGCTGCCGGGGCTGCTCGTAGCGTCCCAACCGCGCGGCCAGCAGCGTTTTCAGCTGGCTTTCCTGCGCTTCGGCCAGCGGTTTTCCTTCGATGAAAGCCGTTACCGCCTGCCCCAGCCGCTCATCGGGCTGGCCCGCTACGAAGCAGCGGCGCGACTGCCCGATTTCGGCTAGGGCCACGTCCAGTACCAACTCCACTTTCTCGGCCGGCACCTTCACGCCGCCCGAGTTTATCACGAAATCGGCCCGGCCCAGCCACTCAAACGTGTGCGCCGCCGCATCCAATCGCACCACGTCGTTGGTGATGATAAGCTGGTCGTCGGTCACGTCGCCGCGCAGCGTGAGGCAGCCGCGCTCGTCCTGCCCCGCCGCAATGCCCGGCAGCACCCGGAAGCCGGTGGTGGCGTGCGGGCCATTGAGGCGGCGCAGGGCCACGTGCGAGCAGGTTTCGGTCATGCCATACGTCAGCCACACGGCGGCTTGCAGCGGTTGCAGCTCCTGCATTAGGGCCGCGTCGGCCGGCGCGCCGCCAATCAGAAACGCCTTCAGGTTGCTGAGCCGGGGTGCATGGCCGGCCGCCAGCACGGTTTTCAGCTGCAAGGGCACGAAGGCGGCGAAGTCAAATGCTGCATCGGCCGCTACGTGGGCAAACGGGTCGGCGTGCGGCTCCACGATGGTGAGGTGCATATTCCGCTCCAGGCCGCGCACCAGCATCATCATGCCGCCGATATACTCGCAGTTGAGGCAGACCAGCGCCCGGTCGCCC
>JALYUH010000458.1 GCA_030853985.1 Bacteroidota bacterium
GTAGGTGATAACGATGCCGGCAATTACGTTGCCGATGGCCGAGGTGGAGCCAAACGAAATGACGAAGCCCAACAGGACCGAAACGCCCTGGAACACCGGCGAATCAGAGCCCGGCAGGTAGGGGAAAATCACGATGAACATGAACACGTACAGCGCAAACCGCAGTAGATTGAACGTCGGCAGTGCCCAATCCGGGTAAAACCCATCAATGACCAATTTACCCGCCGCTACCTCGCCCGCCAGGAAGCGCAGGAAGCGCACCGCGTAGGTGGTAAAGAAATAGATAACAATGATAGTGAGTAGGTTGGGCACGTAGTGCACCACGGCCAGCACCACCCGCTGCACCGGCCCCAGCACGTAGCCCAGCAGCTGGCGCGAGAAGCCCTCCGTCCACGGAAACAGGCTGAACAGCAGCGGCAGCGCCAGGTACACCGTAAGCACCACCAGCGCTAGGCGCAGCAGCTTAAGGGCCGTGCGCAGCGCCGCCAGCTGCCGCTCCTGGGTCAGCAGCTCGTAGTTGTTGATGCGCAGGGGCCGCAGCGGGCTGCCCCGCCAGCGCAGAATTCGTTGGTTGATGCTGCGGAAGAAGCGGTTCAGGCCATAAATCAGGCCGGCCAGCATGATGAGCGTGAGCACGGCCAGGCCGCCGCGCTTCAGCAGCTCGGGCAGGCTGCCGGCCTGCCGGGCGGCAGCCAGGCTGGTGCGCAGCCGGGCCAGGTACTTGCGGGCAATTGCCGGGCGGGGCTGGCCCAGGGCCTGCGCCTCGGCATCGCCCACGCTCAGCAGCTGCTGGTCGCCATACACGATTTCGGAATCCTGCTCGGCATCGACTACCGCCAGCGAATCAGGGGCAAACGATGGGGCCTTGAGCAGCGCGGCCAGCCGGCGCTCAATGGCCTCGGCCCGCTCCTTGGGGCCAAAGGAACCCACCCGGCCATACACCCGAAACAGGGTATCGGCCGGGGGCAGCACCACGGGGGCCCCGGCGGGCGCGGGCGCAGCCAACGAATCAGCAGGGGTCTGGGCGGCAGTTTGCCGCCAAAAAAGCAGTAGGCTGAGGCAAACCAGAAGCCGGAATCTCATAAAGCAAAGTCGGGGAAGGCGTACCCGGCCAATGGCAGCCGGGCGCTAGTTGAAACAGAAAGGTAGGCGAAGATGGCCCAAGCCCGCCTTCTGGCTACCGGCCGGTACCACCCAGAAAAAAGCTGAACAGCGCCGCGCGCAAAAGCTCCCCACGGCCGGGGCCGGGCTGGCCCCTAAAACCGCCAGCGCACGAACGCCTCCATAGCCTCGTAGTCGGCCATGCCCAGGCGGTGGTATTGCTGGGCGGTTTCGTGGTTGCGGTGCTCGGCGCGCACCCAGAACTCGCGGGCGTCATCACCGGGGAAAACGGGTAAATCCTTCTGGCTCTGGTGCTTGAAAATGGCGTTGCGCTTGCGCGTGACCTCCTGCGGCGAGAGCGGCACGGCCATCTCAATCTCGTGCACCGGAAACTCGTGCCAGGCCCCGCGGTACATCCACACCCAGCAGTCGGCCACCCAGGCTTCGGTGGCCTTCAGGCGGCGCAGGGCCTCGGCCACAATGTTGAAGCACACGATGTGCGTGCCGTTGGGGTCGGCAAAGTCGCCGGCCACGAACACCTGCTGCGGCTTAATTTCTTGCAGCAGCGCCATGGTCAACTTAATATCCTCATCGGTCACCGGGTTTTTCACCGTCTTGCCCGACTCGTAAAAGGGCAGCGCCTGAAAGTGAATGTGGCTGTCGGGCAGGCCGGCGTAGCGGGCCCCCGCAATGGCCTCACTCTTGCGGATGAAGCTTTTCACGTTCCGGATTTCCTGAGTATCCATCTGGTTGGGCTGCTTCTGGCCCATAAACTGGCGCATATCCTCGTACACCTTCAGCAACTCGCGGCTGTCGCGGCCCAGGCTTTTTTCGAGGTCAATAGCAAACTCCATGTAGCGCAGCACGTCATCGTCCCATACCGCCGTGTTGCCCGAGGTCTGGTAGGCCACGTGCACGTCGTGGCCCTGGTCGATGAGGCGAATGAAGGTGCCGCCCATCGAAATCACGTCGTCGTCGGGGTGGGGCGAAAACACGATGCTGCGCTTTTTTTCGGGCAGCGCGCGCTCGGGGCGCTGCGAGTCGTCGGCCTCCGGCTTGCCACCCCGCCAGCCCGTAATGGTGTGCTGGAGCTGGTTGAAAATGTTGATGTTGATGTTGTAAGCCGGGCCGCGCTCGGTGGCCAGCTGGGCCATGCCGTTGTTGTTGTAGTCTTCCTCCGTGAGCTTGAGAATGGGCTTGTGCAGCGTGTTCGAGAGCCAGATAACGGCCTTCTTAATCAGCAGCTCGCCCCACACGCAATCCTTCACCAGCCAGGGCGTGTCGAAGCGGGTCAGCTCGGCGGCGGCGGCTTCGTCCAGCACAAACTCCACGCTGCCCGCCAGTTGCAGGAACGTGGCCGGCACCTCACCCGAAATTTCGCCCTCCACCGCCTTGCGGATGATGGACGCCTTTTTGCCGCTCCAGGCCAGCAGCACAATCTCGCGGGCCTTAAAAATGGTGCCGATGCCCATCGTAATGGCCTTGGTGGGCACATTTTCCTTGCCCCCGAAGTCGCGCGAGGCATCGCGGCGCGTTAGGTCATCCAGCGTCACCAGGCGGGTGCCCGAGTTGGGGGCCGAGCCCGGTTCGTTGAAGCCCACGTGGCCCGTGCGGCCGATGCCCAGCAGCTGCAAATCGAGCCCGCCGGCCTCCTCAATCTGCTGCTCGTAGCGCAGGCAAAAGTCGGCCACGTCCTCCAGGGCCAGCGTACCATCGGGAATATGGATGTTTTCGGGCGCGATGTCGATGTGGTCGAACAGGTGTTCGTGCATGAATGTCACGTAGCTCTGCGGGGCCGTGGGCTGCATGGGGTAGTACTCGTCCAGGTTGAACGTCACCACGTTGCGGAAGCTCAGGCCCTCCTCGCGGTGCAGGCGCACCAGCTCGGCGTACACGCCCACCGGCGTGGCCCCGGTGGCCAGGCCCAGCACGGCCGTTTCGCCGCGCTGCTGCTTGCCCCGAATCAGATCGGCCATGCGGGCGGCCACCTGCAAAGAGGCCTGCTGCGGGCTGGCGTACACGGTAACGGGTTGCTTTTCGAAGCGCGTTTCTTCCAGCAGGTTCAGTCGGGTTTTCACGGGAGCAGTCAGGT
>JALYUH010000460.1 GCA_030853985.1 Bacteroidota bacterium
ATATCGGGCCAGGCGATGAAGGCCAGCGTAGCCAGCGCCGCCGCGTCGCGCCCGCCCCGCGCCAGCCGCCGCGTGCCCCGGTATATGGCCCGCGTGGCCAGCGCCGACACCGCCAGCTGGCCCGCCACAATGCCCGGCCAGCCCAGCCCCAACCGCAGCCACAGGCTCTGGAACAGGGGGTAAAGCACGTAGCGCAGGTTGTGGCCCGGCTCGAAGTAGCCGCGCTCGGCAATGCCTTTGGCGTATTCGAGGTAGCGGGCGCTGTCGTTCACAAAGTGCGGCCCGCCAAACTTGCGCCAGAACAGCAGCTGCACCAGCACCCACAGCCCCGCCAGCAGCGCCCGGTGGTGGGGCCAAATGGCGAGGGCGAGCGAGCGAATGGGGGAGGGGAGGCGCATGAACCCGCAAAGCTAGGGCAAGCAGTAGTTGGCAGTGGATATGAGCGAACGTGATGCAGCGCGTAGCGAAGCATCGCGGGCATCGGCATCACGTTCTTCCCGCTCACAACTCCCTTCTGCGCGGTTGCTACGTATTCAGCTCATATGAATTTAGCCCGCCTCATTCGCCGTCTGCTGCCGTTGCTGTTTCTGCTCACCCTGGGGTGGTTTCTGTGGCGCAAAATCGGCCCCGCGCTAAGCGACTTCAACCCGCTGAATACCGAGCCGAAAGTGACCGTGACGCACAACACCGTGCTTACCCAGATTGAAGCCCTGGGCAAGCTAGAGCTGGTGCGCTACAAGTTCAAAGACATTGTGGAGTACCGCAAGGCCAGCCGCTACCCGTTGCTGCCCGATGCCAAAGTAGCCCTCGTGGTGGGCGGCGAGGCCGTGGGCTGCATCGATTTACGCAAAATTCGCCCGCAGGACGTGGCATTCGAGGGCGACTCGGTGGTGCGCGTGGTGCTGCCCGCCCCCGAGCTGTGCTCCTTCCAAGTGCGGCACGACCAAAGCCGCGTGTTCAGCACCGAAAATGGCTTTTTTCAGGATGCTGACCTCGTGGACCAGGGCTATAAATACGCCGAAGTGCAAGTGCGCAACGCCGCCCTGCAAGCCGGCATATTGGCCCAAACGCAGCGCAACGCCGAGCAGATTCTGGTGCCCATGCTGCGCACGCTCACCGGCCGCCGCGTGATTTTGGGCCAGCAGCTGGTGCTGCCCAAGGTGGGGCCGAAACAGTAGCCGCGCGGGGGCTTTACCCGGCCAGCATTTTCTCGTTTTGGTGGCGCAGGCGCTGGCACAGCACCCGCACAATGGTGCGCAGCACCTCGGGCCGTTCCTCCATCACATCGTAAAAATCGTCCTGGTCGAGCCGAAAGGCCCGTACCGGGCCGCTGGCGCAGACCGTAGCCGAGCGTGGCGCGGCATCGAGCAGCGCCAGCTCGCCAAAAAAGTCGCCCGGTCCAAACGTGGCCAGCCACTGGGAACCGCGGGAAATGAGGACTTCGCCTTCGTACACGATGAACAGCGAAGCGCCGGGCTCACCTTCGGCAAAAATTTCTTCATCCGTCTCGTAAGCCACCTCGTTCATAATGGGCACGATGGCGCTAAGCACGTTTTCGGGCGTATCGGCAAACAGCGCGGTGGTTTTCAGCAGCCGCACCCGCGCGGCGGCCGACACTTGCGTGGTGGCCCGATGCCAGATGCTGAGGGATTCAGTCGCGTCGGGCCAATGATGAAGTAAGGCCTGATGAACGGCGGGTTGGCTGGCGGCCAAGCGGCTGAGGGCCGAAAAAGCACTTTCGCGCACCAGCCGGTTTTGGGCGCGCAAGTGGGGCAGCAGCGCCTGCACGGTGGCGGCGGTGGGTTCCCAGGCCTGCAGCGCCTGGGCCAGCGTCCAGTCGGCAAAAGCGGTGAGGCCCTGCGTGGCTACCAGTTCGGCCACCGGGGGCAGGGTGGCCAGGGGCGGGCCCAGCAGCTGGTCGAAGGCCCGGGCCCGAACCGTGGGCGGTGCCTCATCGAGCAGAATTTGCAGGCCGTGGTACACGCGCGGCGGCACCAGGTTGGCCAGCATGGCGAGCGCCTCGGCCTGGCGCGCGGAAACGGCATGCGCCACGCTGCGCTGGGCTTCGGCAATCAACTGGGGCGAATGCAGCCGCATCAGCAGGCCAAACAGGCGGGTTTGGACGCCCACCAAGTCGTAGGCCAGGGCGGCGGCGAGGGGCGCGGGGGCGCTAGCCTGGCCGTGCAGCAGCTGCCGGGCCAGCTGCAGCTCGCGCTCCACCACGGCCTCCAGCACGGCGGCCTGGGTGGGGTCGGGCTGGGGCGGTGAGGCCCGCAGTGCGGCGGCGCGGGCAAACAGGTTGTCGTTCCGAATCAGCTCGACGAGCAGTTGGCGGCTGCTGGGCGTGTCGAAGAGGCCCGTTACCTTGGCCAGGCGGCGCAGCTCGGGG
>JALYUH010000463.1 GCA_030853985.1 Bacteroidota bacterium
TGAACACGGCCACGTCTTTGCCCTCACGGCTGAGCACGGTGCTCACCGAGTCGGGCGAGTGGCCGGGTGTGTTCAGGGCCCGGAAGGTGAGCTTGCCCACCGTGAACGAATCACCCTCGTCGAAGGCTTCGTGCGGGTATTCGGCCCCCAGCAGCTTGCTCACGCGGATAACGGCTCCGGTTTGCTGCGCAATTTCGAGGTGGCTGCTCACGAAGTCGGCGTGGGGATGGGTTTCGAGTACGGCCACGATTTTTGCCTCGTGCTGCCGGGCAAAGTCGTAGTAGGGCTGTGGGTCGCGGGCCGGGTCAACGAGCACAATTTCGCGGGCGCAGTCGCTGAGGATAGCATAGGAATAGTGAGCCAGGCCTTTGTCTTCAAACTGTTCGATTTTCATAATAGTCAACTGGAAAAGAAGCGAAAAAAGCGGTTATGAATGGTGGAACAGGAGTTCTTTAGTAAGAATGAACGTGCCCATGGCCAGCGTGAACCAGCCGAAAGCGGGCTTGAGCTTCGCCCCCGGAATGAAGCGGGCCAGGTAGGTGCCCAGCACAATGCCCCCAAGCGCAAAGGCCAGAAAGCCCAGCAGAAACGACCACGCAATGGGCGTACCCGCACTGAGGTCGCCGCTGAAGCCAATCAGTGAGTTCAGGGCAATGATGGCCAGCGAGGTGCCTACGGCCAGCTTCATGGGCAGGCGCGCGCCCAGCACCAGCGCCGGAATGATGAGAAAGCCCCCGCCCGCGCCCACAAAGCCCGTGAGCAGGCCCACCACCAGGCCAATGCCCAGAATGAGGGGGTAGTTGAAGGTGTGTTTCTGGTGCAGTTCTTCATCAAGTACCACCTCGGCCTGCTTGCTGCGAATCATGGATGTAGCTGCCGCCACCATCAGCACGGCGAAGGCCACCAGCACCAGCAGGTCCTTGGTAAAGTCGATGCTGCCCATCATAAACAGCTCGTGCGGAATAGCCGGCATCAGCACCTTGCGCACCAGAAACACCGACGCCAGCGAGGGAATGAGAAAGACTACGGCCGTTTTCAGCGACACCAGACCCTTGCGGAAGTAGCCTGCTGCACCCACCAACGAAGTCGAGCCCACCACAAACAGCGAATAGGCCGTACTCAGCACCGGGCTCACGCCCATCAGATACACCAGCACCGGCACCGTGAGAATGGAGCCCCCGCCACCCATAATACCGAGCGAAAGACCAATGAAAATAGCCGCGAAATAGCCGAGGTAGTGGAGCATGTCGAGAGGGGTAGGACGTATGAAATTATGAAAGGTTGTTCATGTATTTTGGCAAAAAAAGCGCCTGGTTTTTACAGGAAAGTACAGCCGGCCAGGCACTGAATCACATCAATCACCTCCCGCATTTTCAGCGAGTAAAAGATGTTTTTGCCATCGCGGGTGCTGCTGAGAATGCCCTTGAGCTTCATGCCGGATAGATGGTGCGAGAGCAGGCTTTGCTCCACGTTCAGCTTGTCGCTGATTTCCGTCACCGACAGGCTTTCCTGCGCGGCCAGCAGCTGCACAATGGCTATGCGGGTGGGGTGAGCTGTAGTCTTGAGAATGAAGGCCACCTTCTCCATCTTCTCGGTGGTTAGGTTCAGGTCGACGGGTGCAATCATAATTAGAAAACAAACTTATGAAAGTTTGCTCATTTGAACAAGTGTTGGCCCGACATTGGTTTCACTCTTTCTCAATTTTACTGCTTTAGGCTTTACGCAAACACGTTTGTCCTTGCGAGCATGTTGCGCCTTAAGCACGGGCGCGCAGTGGAGCGCGGCAATCGACCCAGAAATCGTGGCCTGCCGGCCATTAGCCTTTGAAAAACCAGAGTGCTCCCGGCAGCAGCGGGGATTGGCGCGCTCAAAAAATGCGGTTTTGGCTAGCCCGGTGCCAGCCGGTTGCGTAAGCAGGCGGGTGGTTACCCGTCGCTTTGTGTTATCCTCCCTCACTCTGGCTGCTACCACCGTGGCCCTACCCCCCTCCTTATCCGCCATGTCTTCAGCTGCCAATCGCCCCAAACTGCTGATTTTCGACGTCAATGAAACCATGCTCGACCTGAGTAAGCTGCAGCAGGCCGTCAATCAGGAATTCAATTCCGAAACGGCCTTTAAGCAGTGGTTTGCGCTGCTGCTTCAGTATTCACTGGTTGATACCGTGACCAGTAACTACCATCACTTCGGGCAGATTGGCGACGCGGCCCTCGACATGCTGGCGCAGGCCCTGGACCAGCCGGCCCGCCCGGCCGGCCGCAAAAAAGAGCTGCTCACCCTCCTCACCGAGCTGCCCCCGCACCCCGATATTATTCCCGGTCTTAAGGCGCTGCAGCAGGCGGGCTTCCGCATGGTCACGCTCACCAACTCGCCCGATGCCACGGTGCAGAAGCAGATGGCCTACGCTGGCCTCACCGGCTTCTTCGAGCAGCTGCTCAGCATCGATTCGCTCAAGCGCTACAAGCCGCATCCCGCTACTTACCTCACCACCTGCGAGCGGCTGAAAGTGGTGCCCGCCCAGGCCATGCTGGTGGCTGCCCACGGCTGGGATACGGCCGGGGCGCAACTGGCGGGCCTGCAGGCTGCGTTCATTGCCCGCCCCGGCCAGCAAACCTACCCGCTGGCGCCTACGCCTACCCTCACCGGCCTCACCCTGCCCGATAT
>JALYUH010000466.1 GCA_030853985.1 Bacteroidota bacterium
TTATCGGGATTGACCTGCTTGTAGGTGGTGCCGATGCGCGCGCGCTCCTCATCGGTGAACAGGGGCAGGCTGAGCGCGCCCGGAATATGGCCCTGCGCGTACTCGGCCGGGGCCCGCACGTCGAGGATGGGGCCGGCGGCGGGACGGAGAAAATCGGTAATGGGATGGCGAGGCATTAGGACAAACTTACGGGAAAGCCGCGCGAAGCGACTGCCCTGCCAGCTCGCAGCGCCTACCCCCCCAGCCGAAGCTTCCCGCTACTTTTAGCCGCGTCGGGTGCCTACCTTCCCGGCGCACGCAGTAAGTTTGCAGCTAATTCGCGGTTTGGCGCGCCGGGCTTCCGGCCGCGACCGCCCCGTTTGCGCTAATGCTGACAGCTTTTCTAGTTTTTTTCCCGCTGGCCGCCGCTCTGCTGCTTCACTTCGCCAAAGGCAGCGCGGCCCGCATCCTGGCCCTGGGGGCTTCTTTCCTGGAATTAGCCGTGGCCGTGTTTGCGGCCATCGTCTACGCCCGCAGCGGGCCGACCGGCTTCGACCTCAACATCAGCTGGATACCATCGGCGGGCATCAATTTTCACCTCGGTATTGACGGCCTGAGCCTATGCCTGGTGCTGCTCACGACGGTGCTGGTGCCCATCATTCTGGCCACCGCGTTCCGGCACGAGGAGTATGAGAATCCCGGCGCGTTCTACGCCCTGGTGCTCTTTATGCAGACCGGCCTGCTGGGCGTGTTCACGGCGATGGATGCGTTCGTGTTCTACTTCTTCTGGGAAGTGGCGCTGATTCCGATTTATTTCCTGGCCGGTGCCTGGAGTCGGAGCGACCGCCGCATCCAAATTACGTTTAAGTTTTTCCTGTACACCATCATCGGCTCGCTGTTTATGCTGGCCGGCTTCGTGTACCTGTATTTGCAGACGGCCCCGGCCGCCGGCTCGCTGGCCGCGCACTCCTCTGATATTCAGGCGTTCTACGCCGCTGGCAAGCAGCTGGCCGCCTCGCAGCAGGCGTGGCTGTTCTGGCTCATCTTCGCGGCTTTCGCGGTGAAGATGCCGATTTTCCCCTTCCACACCTGGCAGCCCGATACCTACACCGAGTCGCCGGCCCCGGCCACGATGCTGCTCTCGGGCATTATGCTGAAAATGGGCATCTACGGCTGCCTACGCTGGCTGCTACCCGTGGTGCCGCTGGGCGTGACGCAGTGGCAGCAGCTGGTGATGGTACTGGCCATTATCGGCATCATCTACGGGGCCATTATCGCTATCCGTCAGCAGGATATGAAGCGCCTCATCGCTTACTCGTCGCTCTCGCACGTGGGCCTCATGATTGCCGGCGTGTTCTCGCTCAAGGCCATTGGCCTGCAAGGCGCGGTGGTGCAGATGCTGGCTCACGGCATCAACGTGGTGGGCATGTTCCTGGTGGCCGATGCCATTGAGCGCCGCACTGGCACCCGCAACATTGCCGAGCTGGGCGGCCTCACGCGCCGCACGCCGCTGCTCAGCGTATGCTTTCTGGTAATGCTGCTCAGCACGGTGGCCCTACCCCTCACGGGCGGCTTCGTGGGTGAGTTTCTGCTGCTGGCGGGCGTGTATGAGTTCAATATGTGGGCGGGCGCGGTGGCCGGCCTCACCATTATTTTCTCGGCCGTGTACCTGCTGCGCATGTACCAGCGCGTGATGCTCGGGCCCGATTCGGCGCATTCCGACACCATGACCGACCTCACCGGAGCCGAGTTGACGATGTTCGTGCCGCTCATCGCGCTGGTGTTCTGGCTGGGTTTGTTTCCCGGCACTTTCCTGCATTTATCCGAGCCGACCATCAGTAGCATTTTGACTGCGGTTGGCCGCTAATACTTTAGTGTCATGCTGAGCGGGCGGGAACGTCATGCTGAGCTTGTCGAAGCATCTCTACCACGCCGCCAGGTTATTAATTTAACGAAGCGGCAGAGATGCTTCATCTCTGCTTAATACGCAGAATGTTCAGCATGACGTTTTTCTAGTTTTCAGCACGACGTTCTTCTTTGAAGTATAGGTAGTATGCTCCCAATAGTTCTCCTCTCCGTCTTCGGCATCATTAACCTGTTCTTCGGCTTTATGCGCTCCAACCGGGCGCTGCTGCCGTTTGCGCTGGTGGTGCTGGCTCTCGTGTTCGGCATCAACCTGCTCGACTGGAACCACGCCGGTAGTATCACGGGCCTGTTCGACTCGCCCTACGTGAGCCAGATGCTCACCGTGGACAACTACTCGGTGGCCTTCAGCGGCATTGTGCTGCTCACGGCGCTGGTGCTGCTGCCGTTTTCGCGCTCCTACGTGGTGGCCGGCGAGCCCAACTTGGCCGAGTACTACTCGCTGCTGCTGTTTTCGCTGGTGGGCGCCATTATGATGGTGAGCTACAACCACCTCATCATGCTCTTCGTGGGTATTGAAATCTTGAGTATCAGCATGTACTGCCTGGCCGGCTCCGACAAGCGCAACGTGCGCTCGAACGAGGCGGCGCTCAAATACTTTTTGCAAGGCGCGTTTGCCACCGGCATTCTGCTCTTCGGCATCGCGCTGGTGTATGGCGCTACCGGCACGTTCCAGCTCAATGAGCTGGCCGCCGCCATTGCTACCCCCGCCAATGCCAGCCTGCAGCCCATGCTCTACGTGGGCGTGCTGATGATGGTAATTGGCATCGGCTTCAAAGTATCGGCCGCGCCGTTCCACTTCTGGACGCCCGACGTGTACGAGGGTACGCCCATGTTCTTCACCGCGTTCATGAGCACGGTGGTGAAAACGGCGGGCTTCGCGGCTTTCCTCAAGCTGCTGCTGGTGGCCCTGCCCGGCGCCAGCGCCGTGTGGCTGCCCACCATCGTGGCCATGTGCGTGCTCACGCTGCTGCTCGGCAACCTGGGCGCGGCCGTGCAAACCAGCGCCAAGCGCATGCTCGCCTACTCCAGCGTTTCGCACGCCGGCTACCTATTGATGGGCCTCGTGGCTGGCCGCGGCCAGCTGAGCGGCCCGGCCGCGCAGGCCATTTTCTTCTACAGCCTGGCCTACTCCGTAGCTACGGTGGCGGCTTTCGGCGTGCTCAAGCTCGTGTCGGACCAGCGCCAGCGCGAAGACTATGCGGGCCTCGCCGGCTTGGCGCGCACCAACCCGCTGCTGGCTTTCTCGATGACGGTGGCAATGCTGTCGCTGGGTGGTATTCCGCTCACGGGTGGCTTTTTTGGTAAATTTTTCATCTTCACGGCCGTGGTGGCGCAGGGCTACATCTGGCTGGTAGTGTTCGCGGTGCTGATGAGCATGGTGGGCATTTACTACTACCTGCGGCCGGTTATCGCCATGTATATGCGCCCGGCCGAGCCCGGCAACGATGCCCCGATTGTGGTCGATGGCTTTCAGT
>JALYUH010000469.1 GCA_030853985.1 Bacteroidota bacterium
AAGCTACTGCCCAGGAAAAGGAATGCAGGCTGCTGGAAGCCAGAACACACTGAAAATTGTCCGTGTTCAGGCGAAATTTACGGCACTCTTTTGCCATAGTAGCGGTAAATAATGGTACCTCCCGCAGCAATAAAGCTGTTATTGTAGTAGATACTGTCGCCGGTCTGCTCAACCTGTAGTTTTATCGTGGCGTAAGGCCCATTGGTCGCCGTAAAATCGTAGTGGTTTCTTTGGGGAGCATGACCGGCCCAATAGGTAGCCGCTGGCGCAAAAATCAGGGTTTGCCCACGGAACAGAAGACTATTGGAGCCGACGATGCTGAGCTGCTCGGTGCTTTTTCCTTCGGAGTGGTTTGTGCCCGGTCCTGGCCCGTTTGTGTCATAATAAAAATAGCCGGAATACTTTCCTACGATGGGGCCTAGTGCTGGGGGGCTAATTCGATTGACGTTCACCACCTTGCTTAGGGTATCGACCCCACTGGGGCCGGTAGCCTGTAGCCGCACCCGGTAGTAGCCCAGCTTCGCCCAACTGTGGCTGGGCGAAGCATCCGTCGCCGTGGTGCCGTCGCCCCAGGTCCACAGGTAGCTGGTCGCATCGGTGGTGCGGTTTTGCACTTGCACCGGCATATTGGTATCGGCAGTAGCCGGAATATCGAAAGCAGCGACCGGGCGATTGGGATTAACTTGGATGAGCTTGCTAAGGGTGTCAACACCGCCCGGCCCGGTAGCTTGCAGGCGAATACGGAAAGTGCTGACCCTATTGAAAACGTGACTGGGTGACGCATCCACCGACGGCGTGCTGCCATCGCCCCAATTCCACACGTACGTATTGGCATTTGCGGACGTATTCTGAACCGTAAACGAGGTATTGATGCCAACTGCAGCTGGGGTCATAAATCCGGCCACCGGCTTCGGTGCGGGCTGGTCTTCTGTGCTATGTTGACACGCCCCTAGTAGTAGGCTGGTGCACAACAATAAGTAGGCGAATTTCATGAGGGAGACATTAGGAGGTGAAAAGGATGAGGGAAGGTACTAAAAAAGTATCATAAAATAAACGGCTTGATGCTAAGTGATTTAGCGTGGCAGCAGTGCGATAGTCGAGAACGGCGTGTTGTTTTACCAGTTCAAAGCCAAAAAACAGCCACATCCCTATGCTCTCCCAACTTCGCGAAACCGCCGCCTTCATCCAGTCCCTTTCCCAATCCTTCCGGCCCGATACCGGCATCATCCTCGGCACCGGCCTCGGGGCGCTGGCCCGCGAAGTCGAAGTCGAGCACGAAATCAACTACGCCGACATTCCGCACTTCCCGCTGAGCACTGTGGAAAGCCATGCCGGGCGGCTGCTGCTGGGCCGCATGGGCGGCAAGCAAGTGGCGGTGCTGCAAGGCCGCTTCCACTACTACGAAGGCTACACCATGCAGCAAGTGGCCATGCCAGTACGAGTACTCAAGCTGCTGGGCATCGAGCAATTGCTGGTGAGCAATGCGGCCGGCGGGCTCAATCCCGATTTCAAACTTGCCGATTTGATGCTGATTGACGACCACATCAACCTGCTGCCCGGCAACCCGCTCATCGGCCCCAACCTCGACGAGCTCGGCCCGCGCTTCCCCGACATGTTCGCGCCCTATGATGCCGGCCTGTTGGCCCGTGCCGAAGCCGCCGCCGCCGCGCTGGGCCAGGCCGGCACCACCCGCCGCGGCGTGTACGCCAGCGTACCCGGCCCCATGCTCGAAACGCCCGCTGAATACCGCTACCTGCGCACCATCGGGGCCGATGCCGTGGGCATGAGCACCGTGCCCGAGGTCATTGCCGCGCGCCACCTGGGCCTGCCGGTGCTGGCCGTGTCGGTCATCACCGACCTGTGCGCGCCCGGCCACCTCAAGCCGGTGGTGCTGGCCGATATTTTCGCTGCCGCCGGGGCCGCCGAGCCCCGCCTCACCGCGTTAATTAAGAAGGTGGTGGAAGGCTTGTAAAAGAGTTTGTTCAGTCGATGCGTAACCCGCTCGCGGCGGCGGCGGCTAGCAAGCGGGCATCATGGGTAAGAAACAAGACCTTGTCGCTGGCCCGCGTAAGAGCGCAAGCCAGTTGAATGGCATCGAGGCTGCGCAATGCGGTGGCAGAGTGCTGCTTTAGCAGCAGGGAGGCGTGTGCTAGCACGGCTTCCTCAAGGGCTATCCACGAATAATCGTGGCTCGACTGCTGAAATAACGCCACCACTGCATCGGCCTTCTGCTGCGGTAAGTCGCCTCGGCGAATTTTGCGCTGAAATGCGCTGCTAAATTCGACCCGGGCCAAGTCGGAGAGGAAAATTCGAGTCACCGGTTCCAGCCTTTGCCGGAGCGCCAACGCGTCGGGTTCTGTCCCATCATACAATTTGACCAGGGCCGAAGTATCCAGAAAAGCCCACATCAGTTGCCCTCCTGGCGTTCAGCTACCACCTCTTCGCTAAGGGGCGGACCTGTCATGCCGGCGGTGATTTCCTGTGCCTGCTGCCACGAGGCACGCAGGCGGGCTAGTGGGTCGGTGGGGCGGGCCAATGAGGTAGCGGATGCCGCGCCTTGGCCTTGGCTATCCAAAAAAACCACCACTACCTCAATCGGAGTTTCGGTAGCGGGTAGCGGCTCGGTGAAGCGTACCGTGCCATTTTCATAAACGCCGCGCAGGGAAGTAAGCATAGTACAAGGTAGCACAATTACTTCGACAGCACTTTGGTGGTCATCGTGCCGCTCAATACCGTGAAGATGCCCACGCCGCCCTGCACGTTGCTATAGATGCCGGAGGGCTGCGCAAACGGGTTGCCATTGGCCTGGCGGGCGTCGCGCACCGACTGGCGGAATTGAAAATACGCCAAGTCAGTATGGTAGAGCGTGGCCGTGACGGTATCGCCGGGGTTGAAACGGTAGCTGGTGCCCAGCACAAACGGCTGGCCGTTGAGCAGCCGGTCCTGCACCGATATATCCACTTCCGGCGATTTTAGCAGGTTTTTGGCCGTGGGGCGGCCCTTGTGCAGCTGCAGGCGGTAGCAGTCGTCGGGCGAGGCGGGGTCGCGGAAATTGGTGAGGAAATACGCCTTGCGGTTGGCCCCGGTTTTGTCGTTGAACTTGTACTCGACCGAATCAATCGGAATCGGGGTCAGCACGGTCGTGGTGCCCGTAATGTGGCGGCCCTGGGTGTCGCGCACGTCAATCTTGAACACGTCGCCGGCCCTGGCTACCAGCGGAACGCGGCCGATGTGCGAATGGAATTTCTCGCCCGAAGTGGTGTCAACCAACGCTTTATAGTTGGGGCTGAAGGCCAGCGGCATCGGCGCGCCGTTGGGCAGCGTCAGGGTCACGGTTACGTCGGTGGGCACCTGGGGCAGCACCGCGCCCAGGTAGGGCACGGAGGTCGTGACGGCCAAACTGGGCACTTTGCCGGGCTCCAGATAACACTCCAGCGCCAGCTCGGCCGAGTAGGTGGGCAGCGGCACGTTGATGTCGTTCTGCAACTTGCTGCAACCCGCCGAGGCCAGCCCTAGAGCCAGCACAATTCCTATTCTCCAGTTGCGTGCAATCGGCATAAAAAATAAGCGGTTACGAGGTTCGGAAATCAGTGAAATCACAGCTAATCTGCGGGAATCAACGATTTAGAAGCGGAAATTGTAGGTCAGCGACGGGATAACGGGGAACAGCGACACCTGCTTGGCGGCGAAGCCCGTGATGCGGTTCGTGGCCTTGTCGCGCACGGTATCGAAGAACACGAAGTAGGCGTTGCGGCGGTTGTAGGCGTTGTAGATGCTCAGCGTCAAATCCTGGTTGCGGCGGGTACCAATTTTGTACACCGCGCCGAGGTCGAGCCGGTGGTAGGGGATGAGGCGGTAGGAATTGCGGTCGGGGTAAATGGGTACCGGGCGCGGGTCGATGCCCACGCTGGAACCCGGAATATCCTGCACGCCAAACCGGCCCAGTGGCAGCGTGGTCAGGTTGCCCGAGGTGTAGATGAAGCTGGCCGTGAGGCTCAGGCGCGCGTTGAGCTGGTGAATGACCACGACCGTCAGGTTGTGGCGGCGGTCGTAGTTGGGGTGGAAATCCTGGCCCCCGTTCACGCCGTTGGTGCCGTTTTGGGGCTGAAAGTTGCGCCAGCTCCAGGCCAGGGTGTAGCCAATCCAGCCGGTGGTGCGGCCGGTTTTCTTTTCCAGGTACACCTCGTTGCCGTAGGCCCAGCTTTTACCAAAAATGAATTCCGCATCCAAATCGGGGTTGGCAAACAGCTGCGCCCCATCGCGGAAATCGACCTGGTTCCGGCCCCACTTGTAGTACAGCTCATTGGTGAGCAGGTACTTGCCGCCGCCCAGTAAGAAGCTGGCCCCGCCGCTCACCTGCTGCGAGCGTTGCGGCTTCACGCGCAAGCGGGAGGGGTACCAGATATCGGTCGGCAGCGTCGCGCCCGAGTTCGTCACAAGATGCACGTACTGGTACATCAGCGCGTAGTTAAGCTTGAAGGACGTTTTTTCGTTCAGGGCGTAGCGGGCCGCGGCGCGCGGCTCCAGGCCGCCGTAGGGGTTGGCGCCGCTGCGAAAGCCCGTCAGGCGCAGGCCGCCTTCGAGCTGCAGCTTGTCGGTGGCCTTGTAGTTGTCGGACGCGTACACGGCCCCATCCAGCCCGTAGTAATTCACGTCGGAGCCGAAGTTGATACGGCCATCGCCGGAGTTGGCATCGAGCCGGCCCACGCCAAAGGTGTGGTGCGTGGCCATTGCGCCGAATTTTAGCAAGTGTCGGTCGTTGGGCGTGTACTCGAAATCGGTGCGCCCGGTGTAGTCGGTGATGCGCGAGCCCAGCGTGAAGCTAAACTGGTCGAGCTTGTTGGTGAGGTTGTATTTGTAGTCGGAAACCGACACCGTGGTGTTCACAAACAGCTTGGGCGAAAACACGTGGTTCCAGCGCAGCGAGCCCAGCGTGTTGCCCCATTGAAAGCTGAAATTGAAGCCGTTGTTGCTGCTAAAGCCAAAAACATCGCGCCCCAAATAGCCCGTCAGAAACAGCTGGTCCTTGCCGCCGAGCGTGTAGTTGGCCTTGGCGTTGAGGTCGTAGAAGTAGTAGTCGGGAATGGGGCTGAAGTCCTCTTTGTTCTCGTTACGCTTGTTGATGGCCCGCGTAAAAATGTCGAAATACGTGCGCCGCCCGCTCACGATAAACGAGCCCTTGCCCTTGTTGATGGGCCCTTCAAACGTGCCGCGCGACGAAATCAGCCCGATGCCGCCCGTCGTCACGTACTTCTGCCGGTCGCCCTCGCGCAACTTCACATCCACCACCGACGAGAGCCGCCCCCCAAACTGGGCCGGAAAGCCCGACTTGTACAAGTCCACGCTCTGCACAGCGTCGGAGTTGAACACCGAAAACAGCCCGAACAAGTGGTTGGGGTTGTACACCACCGTGTTGTCGAGCAGCACCAGGTTCTGGTCGGCCGAGCCGCCGCGCACGAACAGGCCGCTGGTACCCTCGCCGCCGCTCTGCACGCCGGGCTTCAGCTGCAGCGTTTTCAGAATATCGACTTCGCCAAACAGCGCCGGCAGCAACTTGGCTTCCTGAATGCTGAGGTGCTCGACGCCCATCTGGGTGGTTTTCAGCTTTTGCTCCAGGCTCACGGTGCCGGTTACCAGCACTTCGCCCAGTTCCTGGTTGTTTTCTTCGAGGTCGAAGCTCAGGCGCTGGTTTTTGGTGAGGTTGAGGTCGCGGGTGATGGTGCGGTAGCCGATGGACGTGACCACCAGCTGCACCCGGCCGGCCGGCAAATTCAGGCGGTAGTGGCCCGCCGAGTCGGCCGCCGTGCCAGTGGCCAGCGCGGGCACGGCCACGCTGGCACCGGGCAGGGTTTCGCCGCGGGCACCGTGCACGGTGCCGCTAAGTGTCACGCGTACAACGTTTTGCGCCCAAGCCGGCGCAGCACCCAACATCACTCCCAAAATTAAAAACCAGAAACAGCGCGTCGTCAAACTAAAAACCATACAGCAGCGAACAGGGCGAGGCACAAAGGTAGCCCCCCGGCAACGCCGCCCCCGGCCGGATAGTTTGCGCCCCGGCTACGATTGCTCCACGAAAGGGCGCAGCGCCTGGGCAATTTGCGGAGCGGGCACCACGCCCGCCTGCCGCCACACCGGCTGCCCTTTGTGGAACAGAATCAGCGTCGGAATGCTCTGCACGCGGTACTGCTGGGCTACGGCCTGGTTTTTATCCACGTCAATCTTGATGATGCGCAGCTTGCCGCCGTGCTGGGCCGCTACCTGCTCCAGAATGGGGGCCATGGTTTTGCAGGGGCCGCACCAGGTGGCAAAAAAGTCGACCAGCACGGGCATGCCGGGGCTGTCGATGAGTTCGGAAAAAGACTTACGGGGCACGGGAAAATCGAAAAAGTGCGAAATTCAACAAACAGCTGCGGCGGGTGCTGATGCACTGATAAACCGCGCTCCACAGATACGTGAAAACGAGAAAGCCCGACCAATGGCCGGGCTTTCCCCAAAATTAGCGCAATAGTGGCCTAGCGTTGCACCACCGAAATATCGTTGCCAACCTCAGGAAACACGAAATGGCCGCCCACGGCGCGCGCGCCTTTCACGCGGCACTCCCAGGTGTAGCGGCCCGGAATGGCCGCCGCCGCCTCGCCCGATTCGGCTTTGAAGTACTGCGGGTCGGACGCTTCGGTGGGAAACAGGACATCGACGCCCGTCTGGCCCTTTTCGAGCTCCTTCACCAAGTAGTAGTCTTTGCCGGTACGCTCGTTGTGCACGATGAAAGTGGCGGTGTAAGGACCCAGCTGGCCGTATTTATCGAGTACGCCGAGCTTGATTTGGGCGGTGGTACTTACCATCCAGGTCTGGGCCTTGGCGGCGGGCACGGTTCCGAATAGCAGCAGGCCCAGCAGCAGGGCGGCCGCGGGCAGCTTGCGCAGCAAGGAGGCGGGTACGGGTATCATCACGGGATAGCAGGAAAAAAAAGCGAAGTTATTGAAGAATAACGGGGTGAAATGCTGCCAATGGCGCGCATTGCCTGCCAAGTTAGGACAATAAAGCGGGTTTCGCAAATTGTCGCACGTCTGGTTTGGGCAAATATTCAGTTCGGCAATTCAAACGGGAGTGGTTTGGTAGGCGAATGAAAGAATAAAAGCGGCCAGCGCGCCAAATGAGCGGACCAAACACCTAAGCTGTCCGCTGAATGGCCGCGAAAGGATGATGTATTCAGCCGCTTGGTGCTACCAGGCGGGGCGAATACCGAAACTCGCATTGCCTGCCTGCGGCATGGCGGCGAATTCTGCCGCAGCTTTGCGCCATGAACCGCTACTTCGTGCCTTTTGCGCAGCTTCGGCAGCAACCTACCATCTTAGTCGACAGCGTGGGACTGGGTGCGGCCCTCACCCTGGCCCACTGGCGCGGCGCGACTACACCCGCACCGCTGCACGACGATACCAGCGCCGGCTCGGCCCTGCGTGCGCTGCACCACCCCGCCACGCCGGGCCTCGAAGCCCGGGCCGTGACGGCCAACCACTTCGACATCGATGGCTTTATCGGGGTCTGGAGCCTGCTGCAGCCGGAGCTGGCGTTGCGCCACGAAGAATTGCTGCGCCT
>JALYUH010000495.1 GCA_030853985.1 Bacteroidota bacterium
TTGCGCACATTCCGGATGTGCACGTCGACGTAGTTGGAGCCCTCGGTGCCGCGGCCGAATGTGCGCGCCCAGCAGGTTCAGCGCCAGCGTGCGGCGCACCCGCGCCAGGGCTTTTTCGAGGGGCGCGGCGGGGTGGGCCAGCCACAGCGTGAGGCGGCCGGTGGGCTCGGCGTAGTCGGCCCCCGGGCCGGGCGGGGCGGCCAGCCGGGCTACCGCCACCACGCGGCCGTAGTTCCGCTACTTGCCGGGGGCGGCCAGCTGGGGTAGCCCGATGGTATCGCCCGCCAGCCACCGGGCCGGGCGGAACAGCTCGCGGGCCTGAATGGTGCCGGCCAGCAAAGCAGCGGCCAGCAGGGCGACCGAATAAAAGCGCTTGTTCATGGGATTAGCAAAAAAACAGGCGGGATGAAAAGACGAGTCGTCAGCGTCAGCGAGCTCCGGTTGCTCTGCCGACAATACAAAATTTCCACCGCGCCCTGAAGCCGGCCTGAAGGCCACATTAATTTTTCTTCAGGTGGATTTCCTGAGGTGGCTGGCCGCAGAGGACGAAGTGTTTGTTTTCTGTAATACATTTATTGTCACGGGCCTAAAGCCGTACGTTTCGCGCCGTCCTCTCCTTCCTTAACCTAAACGCATGAAACACTTTTCCTCGCAGATTATCCTGGTTATAGTCAGCCTGTGGGTCACCGCCGCCCAGGCCCAGAACTACCGCCCGTTCCGCTTCGGCCTGAGCTACCAGCTCAACGAGCGCGCCACGCCCGGCGACACCACGCACCTGCTGCGCCTGGCAACCCGGCAGGCGCAGGGTACCGACTCCGTTTTTGGGTTCAATGCCCGCACCAGCCGGCGGCCGTCGGTGCTGTCTCCGGAGTCGTGCGGCTACTACACCAGCCGCCCCGACAACCTGTTCGGAGCCACGCTGCGGCTGCGGCCGGGCGGCGAATACGTGCTGGCTACCGCCAACGGCGCGACGTTCAGCTTGCGGCCCCGCGCTCCGCTGGGGCAGGTGTGGCCCGCCACCACCACGGGCCTCACCGGCCACGTTACCAGCCGTACGCTGGGCACGGTGCTGGGGCAGGCCGATTCGTTGGCCACCATGGTACTGTCCGATGGGGCCGTGCTGGTGCTGAGCCGCCGGTTTGGCTGGGTGAGCGGCCCGGCTCTGGGGCACTACCTCAGCGGGCGGTTGCCCCAAGCCACGCTCACCCTCACGGCGCTGCCCGAGCTGGGCTTGGGCCTCATCCAGCTCGATGCGTTCGTGGTCCACGACTTTCAGCCCGGTGATGTGTTTCTGCGCCGCGGCACTTCAACCAGCTACGTGGGCATTCCGGCATCCTGTGTGTCTACCATCTGGACGCGTGACAGCATCCTGAGCCGCTCCCTTAGTGCCAACGGCGACACCATCCGCTACCAGCAGCGCCGCCGCACGCTCACCCGTGGCTGCTATGGCCCGCCCACGCTCGGGGCCGCCACCGTGCAAACGTTGCGCATCACCCGCAACACAAGCGGGCTCAACCAACCAACCAATGCCTGGCTGCCGGTGGGTACTTCGGCCTTCAGCGCCAGCATTGTTAACCTGCCCGCCGCGCGCACCGCCAACTACCAGCGGCGGCCGGTGCAGCTGAGCATCCTGATGCTGCGGTGCGGCACCAGCACTACCGACAGCCTTTCGCTGGTTGATACCAGCAGCCTCGACTACGGCTTTCACATCTGGACGGCTGCCGGCCTGGGTAATATCCGAACCGAATTCCTGGGCTTCACTACCGACATCGACGAGCTAATCGGCTACCGCAAAGGCACCGAAACCTGGGGCCAGCTCACGCCCTTCGCCCAGCTGCTGGCGGCGCGCGATGTGCGGCCGGCCACCACCACCGCCGCCTTCCCCAACCCGTTCGCAGCCGAGCTGAACGTCGCGTTCGAACTCGGCCGGCCGCAGGCGGTGGGCCTGACGCTGCGCGATGCCCTGGGCCGGATAGTGCGCGAGCAGGCGGCCACAACTCGGCCCGGCGGTGCCCAGCGCATGGCCCTGGCTACGGCCGGCCTGCCCGGCGGCGTGTACACCCTGCACCTGCACTTTGCCGGCGAGGGCCGCACCGAAGTGCTGCGCGTGCTGAAAGCCGAGTAGCACCGCCCGGGCCGCTTCATTCTTTAGCCGGTTCGATGGTTCGGAATTAGTATTGCGGAAAAGCTGCTGGCGGCGGCCTTTGGCTCGGCGGCGCAATCGCCGGCTACGCCGGGCACCCGGGCCGGCACCATCTCCGTCATTCTGTCCCAATCTCATGCCCACGCTCGACCCCGGTATTGGCGAAAAATTCTCGCGCCGCACCAAGCGCGCCATCAACCACGATGGCTCCTTCAACGTGCGGCGGCGTGGCGGCCCGCACCGCCACGACCCCTACCAATGGCTTATCCAGATGGACTGGTGGCCGTTTATCGGGTTGGTCGTGGCGTTTTTCACAGTGCTGAACGTGGCCTTTGCGGTCGCCTTCATGGCGCTGGGTCTCGAGGACCTGCCTGGCGTGGCTGCCCCGCGCGGGGCCGGACAGGATTTTCTGAGCGCGCTGTTTTTCTCCATTCAAACCTTCACTTCCGTCGGCTACGGGCACGTGTACCCGGGCACCAACGCCACCGGCTTCCTCAGCAGCGTGGAGGCGCTGGTGGGCGTGCTCACCTTCGCGCTGGCCACGGGCTTGCTCTACGGGCGTTTTTCGCGGCCCACGGCGCGCATTCATTTCAGCCACTCGGCCCTCATCAGCCGCCGGGCCGATGGCACGCCCTGCCTGCAGTTCCGCATTGCCAACCAGCGCAACAACATTCTCATCAACCTGGAGGCGCGGGTGCTGCTCAAAACCGTCGACCCCGCCACCAACGACCAGACCTACGCCCTGCTGCCGCTCGAGCGCGACGCCATCAGCTTCTTCCCCCTGAGCTGGACGATTGTGCACGACATCACCCCCGCCAGCCCGCTCCACGGCCTGCTACCGGCCGATTACGAGCGCCTCGATGTCGAAATCATCATCCAGCTCAAAGCCTACGACGACACCTTCGCCCAGGACGTACACGCCCGCAATTCCTACACCCACGACGAAATCGAGTGGCACCGCCGCTTCATCCGCGCCTTCGAAGTCGGGGAGGACGGCATCGCGGTATTGGATTTGGACCTGGTGCACCGCACGGAAGATTTGTAGGGGTTCCAGGGTAGGAGGGTGTGAGGGCAGAAGGATAGAATCATTGTCATCCCCCATACCCTCCTACCCTGGAATCCCTACTCGTCGTGCCCTGGGGCACTGCCCGAAACCGGCGCGGCGGCCGTTTCCTTGGCTTCGCGCTCCAGCCGCTGCTGTTCGGCCTCGGAGGGCAGGTGGGCCATTTGGGTTAAATCGGGCGAGCCGCCATCGACCCAGCAGGTAAACCAGAAGTCGCCAATCAGGCCCGAGGCGTAGCGCAGCTGCCGCTCCACCTGTCCGTTCAGGCGGGCGTGGTAGGCTCTGCTGAACTCGCGTGAGTACGTGCGAATCGTCTGGCTGCCGCGCTGCTCGTAGCCGAATTTCTGGTCGTCGCCCATCTCCGCGGTCAGCTGCTTTTCAAACCGCAACACCGAATCGACGGCCGCGTGCGAGCGAATTACGGCGGCCCAGATGGCGTCGGTGGCGTTGGGTAGGTACTCGGCTTTGCCGCTGAACAGGTCGTAGTCGGCACTCAGCAGCTCGGGCAGGCGCGACTCCCACAGCCCATGAATGCCGCGCTGGCCCGTGAGCTGGCCGTTGTAGTTGCGGGTGGTGTGCAGCGGCACGCAGGCATCGGCAATGTAGTGGCCCAGGTCGGCCGAGAGGCGCAGAATCCGGTCGGTATCCTGGGCCTTGAAGGCGGCGGTGAGCTGGTTTTTCATGCTCACCACGTTCCAGGGCACAATGCCGTGGCGCAGCAGCGAATCTTCGCCGTAGCGGGCCACGGCGTCGGCATACTTGCGCGGCAGCTTAAACTCGGCGCTGTCGCCGTAGCGGTCCACGTCGAGGAAGTGCTTGGGGGCCTCGCCGGGCACCAGCATACGGCGCGAATCGGGCCGGGTGGCATTCACGGTCAGGTACTCGATGTTGGCCTTGTAGAAGCCAATCATGCCCGGCGGTAGCGTGTACACCGCCAGCCGGTTCAGTAG
>JALYUH010000497.1 GCA_030853985.1 Bacteroidota bacterium
CTACTGCACCTTCGACCAGCGCGGCGACCTTTGGATTCACAGCATCCGCATCGCGCCCTATTCCTTAGGTACTTACAACAACCACGACGCCATGCGCGCCCGCAAGCTGCTGCTGAACAAGCGCGAGTTGAAGCAGCTGGCCGGCAAAGCCGTCGACCAGGGCCTCACCATCATCCCCCTGCGCCTGTTCGTGACCGACCGCGGCTTCGCTAAAATTGAAATTGCCCTTGCCCAAGGCAAAAAGCTCTACGACAAGCGCAACGACCTCAAGGAAAAAGCCCAGAAGCGCGATATGGAGCGGCTGTAGCGGTGAGGTGGGTGAGGTGGTGAAATGGTGAGTAAGCCCCCAGCTACCGTTCTTTGCATCAACTCACCGCTCACCATTTCACCATTTCACCACTTTGAATCCCGGCATCTGCGCGCTCAGCGCCGTCCCCGTTCGTGCCGAGCCCAACGACCGGGCCGAACTCGTCACCCAGCTGCTTTTTGGCGAGTGCTACCAGATTCTGGTTACGCAGGGCAGCTGGCTCCAGGTGCAGCTGGCCGCCGATGACTACGTGGGCTGGCTCGATTTCAAGCAGCATACGCCCGTATCGGCCGAATATTATGCCGCCTGGGGCGCGCAAGACCACCCCCGCGCCCTCGATGTGGTGCAGGCCGTGAGCGACGCCACCACCAAAATCCCGCTCACGCTGGGCTGCCGCCTGCCGTTTTTCGACGGCATGAACGTGCGGATAGGCGACCGCAGCTACTTCTACAACGGCACCGCCACCAACCCCACCGCCGCGCCCGACCCGGCCCGCCAAGCGGCCCTGCTGCGCAAAATTGGCCTCATGTACCTGAAAGCGCCCTACGTGTGGGGCGGCAAAAGCATTTTTGGCCTCGACTGCTCGGGCCTGTGCCAGCAGCTCTACGGCCTGATTGGCGTGCCGCTGCCCCGCGATGCCCGCCAGCAGGTCGACCACGGCCGGCCGGTGCATTTCGTGACCCAGACCAAGCCCGGCGACCTCGCCTTTTTCGACAACGCCGACGGCCGCATCGTGCACGTGGGCATGGTGCTGGACGAAGGCCAGATTCTGCACGCCCACGGCGAAGTGCGCCTCGACCCGCTCGACCACAACGGCATCTTCAACCGCGACCGCCAGAAGTACTCGCACCAGCTGCGCCTGATAAAGCGCCTGCTGCCGGAGTAAGAGGGGAGGTAAGAGCAGCGTGAGCAAACGAACGGTCATGCAGAGCGCAGCGAAGCATCTTGCCCGCTCAATGCAATCAAATCGCCTGAAAAAGGATTAGTACCTGTGGGCAAGATGCTTTGCTACGCTCTGCATGACCGTTCGATGGTTCCGTTCAATCCCTACTGAACTTAACCCTGCCGCACTTGTTTATCTGGCCGGAAACCGCTAGCTTTCGGCGGGTTATCCGAACCCCAATGCGTGTATGGACCAAAAAGTGTTAGTGCTGAATGGCGACTATACCGCCATCACCCTGTGCAGCGTGCAAAAGGCGTTTGTACTCCTGTTTCTGGATAAGGCGGAAATGGTGGCGAAGTCGGAGCACGGCACGCTGCGCACCGTTTCACAGGCCTACCCCAAGCCGAGCATCATCCGTTTGCAGCGCTACGTGCGCGTGCCCTACAAAGGCATTGCCCTGAGCCGCCACAACATCTTCAAGCGCGACCATTTCGAGTGCCAGTACTGCGGCTCGCCCAAAAACCTGACCCTTGACCACGTGCTGCCCCGTTCGCGCGGCGGCGAATCGAGCTGGACTAATCTGCTTACCGCCTGCGCCCGCTGCAACCACGCCAAAGGCCACCACACCCCCAGCGAGGCCGGTTTAACCATTCGGCAGCAGCCCAAAAAGCCCACTCTGGCGGGTTTCCTGCGCCTCTCGGCGGGCACAATTGACCAAAACTGGCACGCGTATCTGAATTAAGTTGGAGCAGGGCGGGTTGGGGAGGGTATCTTTACGGCATCCCCATCCTAACCCCCGCTTATGGCCCTCCCTCGCTTTGCTGCAACCCGTTCGTTTCATACGGAGCTTAAAACCCGAATCAATCAGTACTTCGAGGAATCTGGCCGGCCGATGACGGGAGATGCGAGTCTGCTGTTCAAGGCCGTGCTGCTGGTGGGCATTCTGGTGGCGCTCTACGTGCACCTGGTGTTTTTCACGCCGCCCACCGGCTGGGCGTTGTTCGAGTGTGCGCTGGTGGGCCTCGATATTGCCGCTATCGGTTTCAACGTGATGCACGACGGGGCGCACGGCAGCTTCTCGAAGCATTCCTGGATGAATAAGCTGGCGGCCTACACGCTGGGCGTGCTCGGCGGCAGCCCCTACATGTGGAACTCGAAGCACAACCTCATCCACCACACCTATACCAATATTGAGGGCCACGATGACGACATCAACATCCAGCCCTGGATGCGCATGACGCCCGAGCAGCCCAAGCACGCGCTGCACCGCTACCAGCACCTCTATTTCTGGGCGCTCTACTGCCTGCTCTACATCTCCTGGATTTTTGCGATGGACTACCAGAAATACTTCTCGCGTCAGATTGGAGCCATTGGCCTCAAGCCGATGAATACCAGCGAGCACGTCAGCTTCTGGGGTTTCAAGGCGTTGAACTTGATGCTGTATGTGGCGCTGCCCATTTACATGGTGGGCTTCCTGCCCTGGCTGGCTGGTTTCATGCTGAGCACCGCCGTAGCCGGCCTGGTGTTGAGCATGGTGTTCCAGCTGGCCCACACCGTGGAAGACGCCGCGTTCCCGGTGCCCCACGCCGTCACGAGCAAGCTGGAGGACGAGTGGGCCATTCATCAGGTGCGTACCACCGCGAACTTCGCGACCGACAATAAAGTAGTAAGCTGGCTGGTAGGCGGCCTCAACTTCCAAATTGAGCACCACTTGTTCCCCAAAATCTCGCACGTGCACTATCCCGCCATCAGCAAAATTGTGCAGCAGGTTTGCGCCGAGTTTGATGTGACGTACAACAACTACAAGCACACCCGCACCGCCATCGCCTCGCACGTTGGCTACCTGCGCCAGATGGGCCGCGCCGCGTAGCGCCCCTCGCCCTTAGTCCGACCGTTCGTCGTTGGTATACACGCACCGCAATAACCGGTCGGACCGCAGGCCAATACCCAAGCAAAAGGCCCCGACGCCGTTGCGTCGGGGCCTTTTGCTTAGTCGAAAATCAGCCGCTTACTTGCCGCCCACGAAAGCCAGCAGGTCTTTGGTCAGCTTGTCTTTGGCGGTAAAGAAGAGGCCGTGGGGCTCGCCTTCGTACACTTTTAGCTCGGCCCCGGCCACCATTTTGGCGGTGCGCTCGCCGCTCACGGGGAAGGGCACGGTCTGGTCCTTATCGCCGTGGATGACGAGGGTAGGGACCGTAATTTTCTTCAGGTCGTCGCGGAAGTCGGTGCCCGAGAACGAGGTCACGCAATCGTCGGTGGCGTTAGGGGCCGCCAGCGTGGTTACGGTTTGGTTCCAGTTCAGCACGGCCTGGCTCACGGGGTGGCTGATGAGACTCTGGCCGTAGAAGTCCTTGGCGAAGCTTTCGAGGAAAGCAAACCGGTCTTCCTTGATGCCCTTGTGCATGCCATCGAATACCTTTTGCGGCACGCCGTCGGGGTTGTCGGTGGTTTGCAGCATGTAGGGCGTCACGGCGCTCACAAAGGCCACGCGGGCCAGCCGGTCCTGGCCGTAGTTGCCGATGTAGCGGGCGATTTCGCCGCCGCCCATCGAGAAGCCTACCAGCGAAACGCCGGTCAGGTCGAGTTCCGTCAGCAGGGCGTTGAGGTCGGCGGCCAGCGTGTCGTAGTCGTAGCCGCCCCAGGGGCGCGACGAGCGGCCATAGCCGCGCCGGTCGTAGGCAATCACGCGGTAGCCGGCCTGGGCCAGCGCCATGGCCTGGTGCTCCCACATGGTATGGTCGAGGGGCCAGCCGTGGATGAGCACCACCGGCGCACCCTGGCCCCAGTCCTCGTAGAAAATATTAACCGGATGCCCGGCCATGTCGTTGCCTGCTTTAATATGAGCCATGAGTAAAAAAGAAGAAGGAAGTAAAATCGTATTTACTTCCTTCTCTTACCCCCGGCCAGTGGGCAGGGTTGCGAAATGCCCGAGTTCTGCTGTCCGGCGCTAGGCCAGCGCCGCCGAGGTTTCGGTTTCCTTGCGCTCGCCAATCTGCTGGCGCCACATGGCGTAGTACAGGCCTTTCTGGGCCAGCAGCTCGGCGTGGCCGCCGTGCTCGGCAATGTGGCCGCGCTCGAGCACGAAAATGCGGTCGGCGTGCAGAATGGTGCTCAGGCGGTGGGCGATGAGGATGGTCATGTGCTGGCGCGAGCCGGACAGCTCGCGCACCGTTTTGCCGATTTCCTCTTCCGTGAGCGAATCGAGGGCCGAAGTCGCTTCGTCGAATACCATGAGGGTGGGCTTGCGCAGCAGGGCCCGGGCAATGCTCAGGCGCTGCTTTTCGCCGCCCGAAACCTTCACGCCGCCCTCGCCAATCACGGTATCGAGGCCGAGCGGGGCGCGGGCCAGCAGGGTGTCGGCGGCGGCCTGGTGCAGGGCGTGCAGGCATTCTTTGTCGGTGGCCTGGGGGGCCACGAAGCGCAGGTTTTCGCGGATGGTGCCGGCGAACAGTTGCGTATCCTGCGTCACGAAACCGATTTGCTCGCGCAGCTCATCGAGGTCGATTTCCGAGCCGGGGATGCCGTTGTAGCGAATCTCGCCCGAGAGGGGCGGGTAGAGGCCCACCAGCAGCTTTACGAGGGTGGTTTTGCCCGAGCCCGAGGGGCCCACGAAGGCAATGGTTTCGCCGAGCTTCACGCCGAAACTGATGTTGGACAGCGCCTTGCCCTTGGCCGTGAGGTGCTGGAAGCTGACATGGTCGAAGGCCAGATTGTCGATGTGGGCGACGGACTTGGGGTGCAGCGGCTTCACGTCCTTGGGCGTGTCGAGAATCGTCTGGAAATTGCCCAGCGAAATCTCGGTTTCGCGGTACACGCCGATGATGTTGCCCAGCTCCTGCAGCGGGCCGAAGATGGAAAACGAGTAGATGAAGAACGAGAAAAACTGCCCCAGGCTAATGTGGTGCTGCACCAGCAGGTACAGCAGCAGCAGCACAATCACGTTGCGCAGCAGGTTCACAAAGGTGCCCTGGACGAAGCTGAGCGAGCGCAGGTAGCGCACTTTGCGCAGCTCCAGCTTGAGGATTTTGGTGGTGGTGGCGTTCAGGCGTTCGGTTTCCTGCTGGGCCAGGCCGAGGCTTTTGATGAGTTCAATGTTGCGCAGGCTCTCGGTGGTGGAGCCGGCCAGGGCCGTGGTTTCGGCCACAATCGTCTTCTGAATCACCTTAATTTTTTTGCTCAGGAAGAAGCTCAAAATGCCTAGCAGCGGAATGGTGAGGAAGTAGCCCAGCGCAATGGGCCAGTACACGGTGATGGCGTACCACATCACGAAAATGATGCCCACCAGCGCCGTAAACAGCACATTCACGAAGCTCTGAATCAGCTTTTCCACGTCGATGCGCACCTTCTGGAGCTTGCCCAGGGTTTCGCCCGAGCGTTGGTCCTCAAACACCTGGTAGGGCAGCTCCAGCGAGTGGCGCAGGCCATCGGAATACATCTTCGCGCCCAGCCGCTGGGTGATGACGTTGACGTAATAATCCTGGAAGTTCTTGGCGATGCGCGACACCATGGCCGCGCCCAGCATCAGGCCAATGTAGGGAATGGCTTCCTTAAAGAAGGGCCAGAATGGCACCGCCCGTACCGTAGCGGCCAAGGACGCCAGGCTCGCGTCTTTGGGCGCGAAGTGGTCGATGAGCTGGCGGAAAAAATACGGGTCGAGCAGCGAGAACACCTGGTTGACGGCGGCCAGCCCGAGGGCCAGCCCCAGCAGCGGCCAGTAGTTGCGCAGGTAGCTATAAAGGATTTTCATGAGGAGGAGGAGGGGAGCACACAAGTAGCCCGGCTGGGCCGGCCGGAAGGCAAGCAACCCGGCCGGGCGGCAATGGTTTGGGATGGAACCCGGCCAACGGCCGGGGGTAGAGAAAGGTTTACACGGCCCGGGCTTCGGTGCGGCTGCGCAGCGCCAGTACTACCAGCAGGAGCACCAGCGATAC
>JALYUH010000498.1 GCA_030853985.1 Bacteroidota bacterium
GGGCCACGGCGCGGGCCGCCGCCAGGCCGGCAGCGCCGCCGCCGGGCCGGCCTTCTTGGTAGGTAGCATCGGCCTCAATGGCCAGCCGCTGCGCCTCGTTGAAGGCAATGCCCCAGGCCGAGTGCCGGGCGTTGGTGGC
Source organism: Bacteroidota bacterium (assembly GCA_030853985.1). GTDB lineage: Bacteria > Bacteroidota > Bacteroidia > Cytophagales > Hymenobacteraceae > Hymenobacter. The sequence continues at coordinate 140 of JALYUH010000498.1, forward strand.
AATCACCACCAGATGGTCGAACAAATCGGGCCGCTGCACGGCCCACTCCAGCGCCTGCTGCCCGCCCAGCGAGCCCCCAATCAGCGTATTGATGTCCGTAATTCCCAGCTCCTCGCGCAGGGCCTCGTGGGCCGTCACCAAGTCCCGAATGGTGAGCAGCGGGAAGTGCTGGAAGCGCGCCTGCCCGGTGGCTGGGTCGGCATCGAGCGGGCCAGTGCTGCCGTAGCACGAGCCCAACACGTTGGCGCACACGATAAACCAGTCGGCGGGGTCGTAGTAGCAGCCCGGCCCCACGAGGCCCGGCCACCAGCCCAGCACGTCGGCATTGGCCGTGAGGGCATGGCACACCCACACCACGTTGTCGCGGTCTTCGTTGAGCTGGCCCCAGGTCTGGTAGGCCACGTGTGCCCCGGCCAGGGTTTCCCCGCTTTCCAAGGTCAGGTCGGGGAGGGGGAAGGTGTAGTTCAGCATCGGTTGGTTTTTAGCCCTCTGCGGGCTAATGTCGTCTAAACTTCCAACGGCTGGGCGTGCTCCAGCTCCGGCTCCCGCACGTCCTCCCCCTCCGTCGGCAAGGGAGCCGTGTTGCCGATGGCATCGAACGCCGCCTGCAAGTCGGCCTTGATGTCGTCGAAATGCTCGATGCCCACCGACAGGCGTAGCGACGTGGGCGTGACGCCCGAGGCCAGCTGCTCGGCTTCGCTCAGCTGCTGGTGCGTGGTGGCCGAGGGCTGGATGATGAGCGTCTTGGCATCGCCCACGTTGGCCAGGTGGCTGATGAGCTTCAGATTATCAATGAATTGCGTGGCCGTTTCCTTCGTGCCCTTCACCCGGAATGAGAGCACGCCGCCGTAGCCGCGCTTCAGGTATTTGCTGGCGATGGCGTGGTAGGGGCTGCTGGCCAGGCCGGGGTAGTTCACGCTTTCCACCTGCGGCTGCTGCTCCAGCCAGTTGGCTACTTTCAGGGCGTTTTCCACGGTGCGCTCCACGCGCAGGCTCAGGGTTTCGAGGCCGATGAGCAGTTGCCAGGAGTTGAATGGGCTGATGGCCGGGCCGAAGTCGCGCAGCCCTTCCACCCGCGCCCGAATGATGAAGGCGATGTTGCCAAAAACGCTGCCCTTGCCAAACACGTCGTTGAAAACCAGGCCGTGGTAGCCGTCGCTCGGTTCGGTAAATTGCGGAAACTTGCCGTTGCCAAAGTCGTAGGTGCCGCCGTCCACAATCACGCCGCCCACGCTGGTGCCGTGCCCGCCAATCCACTTCGTAGCCGATTCCACCACGATGTGCGCGCCGTGCTCCAGGGGCCGAAACAGGTACCCGCCCGCGCCGGAGGTATTGTCCACAATCAGTGGCAAGTCGTGCTTTTTGGCGATGGCCGCCACGGCCTCAAAATCGGGAACGCTGAAGCTCGGGTTGCCAATGGTTTCCAGATAAATGGCCTTGGTTTTCTCGTCAATGTGTTCCTCAAACGACGCCGGGTTGTCGCCATCCGCGAAGCGCGTCTCGATGCCTAACCGCTTGAACGCCACCTTGAACTGGTTGTAGGTGCCGCCGTACAGGTAGGCCGTGCTCACGAAGTTGTCGCCGGCCTGCAAAATGTTGTTCAGGGCGATGAACTGGGCCGCTTGGCCCGAGCCGGTGGCCAGCGCCGCCACGCCGCCTTCCAGGGCCGCCACGCGCTGCTCGAACACGTCGGTGGTCGGGTTCATCAGGCGGGTGTAAATGTTGCCGAACTCCTTCAGAGCAAATAGGTTGGGCCCGTGCTCGGCGCTCTTGAACACGTAGCTGGTGGTCTGGTACAAAGGCACGGCGCGCGCCCCGGTGGTGGGGTCGGGCTGCTGGCCGGCGTGGAGTTGGAGGGTTTCGAAATGCTGGGGCTGAACGGACATGATGTGGGAGGTTTTGACGTTTTGAAAAACCGAGATGATAAATGGAAAAAGTGAGTCGAAACGCTTCAAAAGCCCTTTTCAACGCTGAAACTCCCCGAAATGGCCCGTGCCGCCAGCGTGGCCCAAACCCACCGCGAAGCCCCGAACGGGCGCACGGCAGACCCACGGGGCCACCAAAAAAAATCCAGAAGAGTTGGGGGAGGGTTTCTAAGCCGGAATCAGCCTAGCAACAACACGGGCGGCAACAGCACATTCGCATTCGCGCCGGGCGCGATGCCCCCTTCCGGCCGCCATCGGCCGCCACGAAGAAACCCGAAACCACGGCACGCAAAGCAGCCGGAGCAGTCGGGAAGAAAAAAGCAGGACGTGAGGGATTTTCCATGGCACTCGAGTCATCTGTCCCAGCGCGGCCTAAAGCAGCGGGTGGGTAGGAATTGGCACCTTTCGTTTTGCGAAGGTTGCCAGTGGGTCACGGAGCCTAGTCTCTCGCCACTTCTGTATAAAACGTGAAAACTGCCCACCGTTAGCGGGGAGTACCGGGTTGGTAAGGGCAAAGGTAGAGCAGGATTTTTGGAGTGGGCAAGCGTTGGGGCAAAAATATTTTTCTTCCGAATAATATAGAAGCGTCATGCAGCGCGCAGCGCAGCATCTTTACCTCAATACTAATCCTATCGATTGAATTGCATTGGGTGGCAAAAATGCTGCGCTACGCGCTGCATGACAGCTTTACCCTACTAATCCTTCCCAAACCCGACCCCGCCGGACGCAAAAAAGCCACCCTGAAACAGAGTGGCTTTTCTCACCTTTTTTCTGCAAAAAAGTACCTAGAGACTAGGTAGGGTTAACACCTGACCTACTTCGATGAGGTCGGGGTTACTGCCGATGAGCGCCTTGTTGGCGTCGTATATCTGGTGCCATTTCGCGGCGTCGCCGTAGTGGTTTTTGGCAATTTTAGAGAGCGAATCTCCACTAACAACCGTGTAGCTGTCGCCGGAAGTTTCCGTTTTGGCGGCGTTGCCGAAGAAATCGGTGCCGCCGGCCGCTGGCTTAGCGGGCTCTACTGGTTTTTGGTCGCCTTTGTCGCTGATGAAATCGAAAAGTCCCATGGGATTACAAGGTTAAATGATGCGAATGATTTCACCGGGAAACCTTGCGGTTGGGCCGGCCGGGTTGCTATACGCACAGCTTCGGGCGGGGTTACATGCCAACCCTTTTGCCCTGATATCGTAAGCCGACGAGTTCGCCGTGCGCGGGCTATCACTTCATTCTTTCACCAATTACCCGTTGCTCATGAAACTCCAGTCCCTCTTTTCGCTCCGCTATTTCGCCAGCCTGCTCGTGCTCGTGTCGCTGTTTGCCGCTTCGTGCAGCAACGACAAAGGCAAAGTGGAAGGCGTGAACATGCTGTACGGCACCGACAGCAAGGTGTGGAAAACCTCCAAGCAGACCGATGCCACCGGCGATAAAGTAAAGCAAACCAACACCCAGCAAGATGAGCAGCTGCGCATTTTCGCCAACGGTACCTACAACATGACCGGCGCTACCGGCGCCGTAAATGGCAAGTACACCTTCGACCAGGCCGGCAAAACCATCACCATGACGCCCGATGGTGCCACCACGAGCAACACGTTCGCCGTGGAAACCCTTACCGACGACAAGCTGACGCTGAAAGCCGCCGACGGCTCGGCCCTGATGCTGGAAAAAGAATAAACTCCGTTTTTCCGGAATACTGTTGAAAGCTCCGAGCCGCATTGGCTCGGAGCTTTTTTGTGCCCAACAGTTTTGAGGCTACTGGCGGCAATTTAAAATCCCGGCTAACTTATAGCCCCTTCCCGGCCACTCAGCGTGGCCGTACCCTTTTTTCTGCTGCTGCTGTTTTTTGGCTTCAAAACCAGTGCTCTTGCCGGGCTACTGCTGCTCGCCACGGCGTTTGCCCACGCTCAAGCTCCTACTCCCCTGCCCACCCACGCGGTGCGCAGCATCGACCCAACCAATACCGACTTTCGGGATTTAGCATTTCTGAAAGTCAACGCGGAACTCCGAAAATACCGGCCGATGGGCCGCGCCATGAAGGCCGCCCCGGAGTCCGACCAGGTGTACATTCTGGGCACGCTGAGTGGCGGGGGCACGCAGCTGCTCTCAACCCGGACTTTTTATTTCTGCGGGCCGTGAACCCGCCGCACGGCGGCGAGGTGCAGTACGTCATCAGCCTCGCCGCCAAAAAGGCTAACCTGCGCCCGACGGGCACCGCGCTAATCAGGCAGTATTCGGGGCAGAGTTACGTGCAGCAGCACGACCACGCCGTGCTGCGCTACCACGCCCCGTGGCAGACCGACACCATAGTGTTCAACGCCGTTAGCAATAAGTGGGTGTCCGGGGCCGACCAGGTACGGTGGCATTCCAGCCTGCTCTCCGACTACCGCACCGACCATGCCGTGACCTACGCGCGGGCCGCCAATGGCCGCTACCACGTGCAGCAAAGCCTGGCCCAGGCCGTGCGGGCCGGCCGCGTTATTGCCGGGCAGCCGTTTTACCGGCAGGTCAGCTGCGAAACCTACTGCGCGCCGCTGCCGGCCGGCACGCCCTCATTGCCCCTGAATCCGAAGTTTCACATCAAGCTCGAAATCGGCGAGCTTCTCCACCTGCAATACACCGATTACCACCCCAAATTCTGGCAAACCTACCAGCGACCCACGGTCGGAAAACAATGAATTACAGCAGTTTGCGGACATTATAGCGCAAACTTTGCATTGCGCGTGGCTAAAAGACTCGCGCTAATGGTAATCGTTCCGGTACGCGAACTACAAAGTTCGCGCTACTTCACTTTTAACGCGCTTGGCGAATACCCGCGCCACCCAGCGCGGCAGAAACACGGTACCCAGCACCAGGTACAGGTAGTACGTCACCACCCGGTAGAGCAGCACCATGAAGCTGGTGAGCGTGGCCGTGCCGATGAACTTGCCGAAGAACGTGGGGAACGCACCCTCCACGATGCCCGCGCCGCCCGGCGTGATGGCCAGCAGCAGCAGCACTTTGTAGGTGAGGTTGCGGGCGAAGATGAACAGGAACGTATCGGTATCCATCGGCACAAAAGCGGCGATGAGGCAGCCGATGACTAGGTAGCGGGCCGTCCAGACGAAGAAGGTGCTGGCCGCCGCCCGCCACCAATAGCTGGCCGAGTTGCCGCGCAGCTGCATCGAGGCCCGCTCCATCTCTTGGCCGTGGAGGTAGGCTTTGCGCCGCCAGCGCTTCAATACCAGCATCGAAAACAAGCGCACCAACACCCGCCGCACCGACTTTGGATTGATGAAAATGGCGTAGAGCATGAGGCCCGCGTAGGCCGTTACGCCCACGTAGCTCATCACAAACAGCACCCGCAGCGTGGCAATAAAACCACCCTGCAAGGCCTCGTGCGGATACAACCCGGCCCCGGCGATGAGCACCACCAGCGGCACCATCAGCACGTAGTAGAGGTTGTCCATCAGGGCGGTTACCATCACGTAGGCCATCGACTTGCCCAAGGAAATGCCCTCCTTGTGCAGGATGAACGAGGCCACCGCCGTGCCGCCCACCGCCGAGGGCAACACGCAGGAAGCAAACTCCCATATCATAATCACGTCGAGGCTCTGGCGGTAGTTCAGCTCGCGCTCGGCAATGTGCCGGATGCGGTAGATGTAGCCGAAATCGCGGGCCAGCAGCACCAGCAGCGTAACGAGCAGCCACTCCCAGCGGGCGTGGGCCAGGGGGGCCAAATCGCCCGGCTGGTAGCTGCGCCAAAACATGAAACCCACCACCCCCAGCCCGATGACGATGGGCAGAATCAGCCGCGAAGGCTGCAGGCGCTGCAAAAAGTGCGCGTCATCGTCGGGGCTGTCATCAGCGGAAGTGATTCGGGGCTTATCGGTCATCGAAGAAAAGGAAGCGGCCGGGCAAAAGTAGGGCTTCGCCGGGCCAGCCCTGATTAAAAAGGCATTAAGCCGCCAATGGAGCCCGCAGCACGTGTATCCCGAAGCTCCACCTGGGCCGCAGGACACAACGCCCTGCCCCAAAAGCAAACGTCATGCTGCAATTGGCGCAGCATGACGTTTCCATTTTTCAATGCCCGAAGCTGTCGGCTAAGGCCGGCCACCGG